>NZ_PNDJ01000275.1:0-368 GCF_005887255.1 Pseudoalteromonas sp. S1609
AAGACAGTGGCAATGTTGAGTTTTACACACCTGATAAGCTTTTACAGTATGTGCACCAGATGTTTCCGGTTATTGATTTAGATCCTGCAAGTAAAGCCATTGCCAATAAGTACGTATAAGCTGCGCATTACTTCCCTAAAGAAGATGATGCATTAACACAAAATTGGAGAGGCGAAACGGTTTGGTTAAATCACCCATTTAATAAAGGTGAATTGGCCTGCAAACCAAAGTGCGTTAAAAACATATGTAACGACTCGAGCTACCATAAATATCGTGGCCACTGCATTCCCGAAGACATAGCCCGCACCGGCGATTGGATTGCCTACTACTGAGAGCAAATTGCGCTAGGTAACTTCAAAGCAGCAAGG
>NZ_PNDJ01000276.1:0-211 GCF_005887255.1 Pseudoalteromonas sp. S1609
TTAATACTGGTGTTTGAACCACCAACAGGGCGGATCCAGCTCTCAAGCGGAGGAGAAGAGGGGACCTCACCTAGCTGGGGATGATCTACCACGCCAACAACGCGAGCCGGATCAATATCGTCAGGCGCGTGGGTTTTTTCTGTGGGGGCTACAATATAGACGGCTTCGCCAGCGTAGCTAAGTTTTAGCGCAGGTGCTTCAAACCCGAATT
>NZ_PNDJ01000277.1:0-250 GCF_005887255.1 Pseudoalteromonas sp. S1609
ACGGTTGATTTAAACACCATTCCGGTATCGATGATCAAACAATTAGAAGTAATTAAAGATGGTTCATCTCCTGTATACGGTACTGATTCGATAGCAAGCGTAGGCAATATTATCTTTAAAGATAATTTTGAAGGGCTAGCCAGGCACGTAAATTCTGCATTTAGAGGTGATGGCGATGGCTCCGAAAACAATAGAGTTTTCACTTTGGGTAGCTCTTTCGATAAATGATATTTATATAGCGGCAGGCATG
>NZ_PNDJ01000278.1:0-250 GCF_005887255.1 Pseudoalteromonas sp. S1609
ACCACCATAATTGAATACTGTTTTGCCGAGTTAGTGTTGGCTTTCAAGCCACTTTAATCACAGCGAGGTGGTGGCGTGCGTGCCAGTACCAAATGCATGGCCAGGATCAAGTAGCTCATTGACTGCGTCAGGGTATCGAATATCGCGCCACCTCGCGCAAATCCACACCATGTCGCCAAATAGAATAGGGTGGAAGTTATCCATCCACTCACGAACCCAATCTTTGTCTTCGATTTGCTCGATTTTGTAA
>NZ_PNDJ01000279.1:0-246 GCF_005887255.1 Pseudoalteromonas sp. S1609
ACGGATTAAGGTTAAATATGTCATTGCCTTATTGCCGTTATTGGATGCCATTTTACTTGAAGCCCATATTCGCTTTCTATCGTTAAGGCTCAGGTCACCACCGCTTTACTTACAAATAAACCTGCAACATCTTTTAGTAAGCCTGCCTTTTTTAAACGCCCATGCAATTGCATTTCAACAGCCATAGAGACTAGCCTTAAGGAGCTGGCTGTAACGATTTATAGCTTACCCTAACTTGAGATACGC
>NZ_PNDJ01000280.1:0-243 GCF_005887255.1 Pseudoalteromonas sp. S1609
AAAAATTGCATGCTCATGAATAGTACTGCGACTGCGTAAAATGACAGCACGTTGACTAACGTTATCCAGCTCTCGAACGTTACCGGGCCAGCTATGGCTAAGTAGCTTATGTGCAGCGCTGGTATCTAGAAACGCCATTGGCTATTTGCTTTTACTTAAGTGAGGTACAATTAAATGCTTAGAGAGTAAATTAATAACGCCAGGACTATCACAAAGACCTCGCCACAGTAAAGGCAACACATT
>NZ_PNDJ01000281.1:0-309 GCF_005887255.1 Pseudoalteromonas sp. S1609
ATGCAAGGTAAGCGCTCTATTCGAGTACGCGGCGAAAAAGGGTTTGCGGGCTTAATTGGTTAAATACCGCCAGCCTCGCGCAGCGCCTGAGTGATCAAGAGCCACACCTTATGAAATAAAAGACCGATTACAAAACGGTTGACCAACCCATGCTCAAAGCCAACCAACGCTTTGCGACGGCTACATATAAGATCTGGGATCCGGTTGATGGACAGAGAAAGTATTGATAATATGGATAAGGGTTTAATGGAGGCGGGAATTAAATATATTCAATTTTTTGAATTAGGTACAGACCGAGATAGAGAAGTT
>NZ_PNDJ01000282.1:0-213 GCF_005887255.1 Pseudoalteromonas sp. S1609
AGTCTATTTAATGACATGTTACTACAATAGCTTGAAACTATTAGACGTAACTGCCTTCCATTTAGTTTAATGATGCTTGATTTAGATAACTTTAAAGAAGTGAATGACAACTATGGTCATAAAATTGGCGAGGACGTTTTAATAGAATGTGCTTCAGTTTTAGCTAGCAGTATTCGAGGCACAGATTCGGTATTGCGTTTTGGCGGCGATGAG
>NZ_PNDJ01000029.1:0-22592 GCF_005887255.1 Pseudoalteromonas sp. S1609
AAACAGGCGCTGCCCGAAGGGTTCTGCCTAGGGGCAATTAACTCTTTTTTGCTCGGTTTTTACTTATTCTTACATGGATGTAAGCCAGTAGAATAACGCAGGAGCAGTTATCGAGCCCACTAGGTTACAAACCTCGCGCCGCGATTAAACCGCCCCTAGTTTGAACAAATTTTAATCCGCAAAGGTCAACAGACCCAAGTATTTACAACCTAAAATATAAAAATGCCCCAATGCTTAAGGCACCGGGGCATTTTTTAATACTTAAAAACTTAAATTATTGAAATACTTTATCCACCTTCACTACTTCAATATTTTTCGCTGGTATTGCCAGTTTGTAATCAGCAATCACTTTATCTTCAGCCACTAACTCGGCAGGTTTATCGGTGTTATACACCATAGGCGAGGTTTGCATAGTTGCTAAACGTTTTTGCATATCTTCACCATCACCGGTAACAAACACATAGTGAATATTCTCGGTTTGTAGGTTGTCTTTAATCACTCGATTTACATCGTCAACAGTCAATGTTTTCAGTTTGCTTGTAACGTAGTTTACAAAACTATCGGTGTTATAAAACTCGCTATCTAGCGCATAACCTAACTGACGATTTTGACTAGCAACCATTTGCGGCACAAAGTTAATTAAAAAGTTACGTGTGGCTTCAAAATCAGCCTCAGTCATGCCATTTTTAATTAATTTATCTAGCTCAAATAATGCGGTACGGGTAGCAAAATGCGCATCGTTGTTTGAGCGCAGTGGACGCAGCCACACTTGGAATATTTGCTCCGAGCGCCCTAAGTTTGCATCAGGCTTAGTTTGAAACATACCTCTAGGGAAGTATTCAATATAGGCGTAATCGCCATAGTTCATGCCACGCGTTTGACGAATACGTTCGTACAAGTAACTGTTAGAACTACGATGCTCACCAAAGTACGAGCGCACTAACCACAATGCGGTCCAGTCGTCGCTGCTACGAATGGTATCAATAGGGAACCCGAACGACACAGCCGTTGATTGCGCTGACTTTTCAACAATTGTTGCATGGTGACCTTCAAGCACTGGCGCATCAGGGATTGTTAAGCGGCTTTGTTCGCCTTTTGGAAGTGTCGCCAAGTCAGCTAACATTTGTGCTTTAAGTTTTTCAGGTACGGCGCCAATTAAACCCACAGTAAGTTTAGCTTGTGTAAGTTCAGCATTATAAAACGCTTTAACATCATCAAGGGTCAGTGCTTCTAAATCAGATAAGTCACCGTAGTTATAGCTTTCATAAGGGTGGCCTTTATAAAGCACACTGTAGAGCACTTCTTTACCCAACTCTTCGTCGTTAGAAGCTTTTAAACCTGATTTAATGCCATCGATCATTTCTTTTTTCAGACGCTTAAAGTCATCTTCTCTAAAGCCTGGGCTTAACAGCTGCTCACTCACTAAGGCATACCACTGAGCTGCATTATCTTTATGAATACGCCCTTGGAACGACAGCATTTCTTTATCTATTTGATAACCAAAGCTACCCGCCAGTGGGTACATTGCCTTTTTAATATCTTTGTAACTCATTGCGGTTGAGCCACCTTGCGCCAGCATTGCGGCAGTTAAAGCCGCTACGCCTTTTTTACCCTGCGGATCGGCAGCGGCACCGGTATTAAATAATAAGTTAATATCGATTAACGGCGAGCTATTGGTTTTATCAAGCACCTTAAAGATAGGCTTACTCGGTGCTTGCTGATACTTAGCTACCAAGGCATTTAAGTCGCTTTCTTGCTCAAAACCAGGGGCTTTATCAAGTGCCGACATAGTAATTGTGGTGCGGGCATTATCAACAAAATACTTATTTGCAACGGCTCTAATATCTTCGCTAGTGATATTGTCTGCCGATTTATACAGCTGATTAACTACCTCAGGATCGCGCTCAAAATGCATATAGCTGGCAAGTGTTGAGGCAATTGCTTGCGACGAATCTAAACCATTTATAAAGCTGTATTTAAGATTAGACTTTAAATCGCTGAGTTTTTGGCTATCAACCAACTCGGTACGCGCTTTGGCATACGTACGGTTTATAGCATCACGTACTGTGGCTAAATCATCGGCATTTTCAACTTTTACAAATACATGCAGTAACCCTGGATCTTTAGTTTCAGGGTTATAGGTAAACATTTGACTCGCTATTTGCTTTTCTACTACCAGCTCTTGGTAAATATCTGAATTGCTCGAAAAATAAAGCTGCGACAGTAAATCTAATGCGGCTCTGTCTTTTTTCAGAGGCTCCCATGCAGCCCCTTTATACGACACAAGTAACCAATGGCCAGGTAATCCTTCGTTTTGCTCATGCACATATTTTGGCGCTTGTTGAGTTGGCTCTTTTGGAATATCAGCAACATAGTCGCCTTTTTGCCAGTTACCCCAGTGCTTTTTAACCATCGCCATGGTCTCTTTTGGATCAACATCACCAACAATCACAAGCGATACATATTCAGGCTTATAAAACTTAGCAAAAAATTCTTTACCGTAGGCCATTTGATCTGGCATGGCTTCAATATCTTCAAAAAAGCCCATAGTAGTGTGTTTATAGGTATGCTTATCGAACGCTTCTTGGCGTACCGCACTTAATAATTTACGAATTGGACTGGCATTATTTTTTAAGTACTCGCCTTTAACCGTTAGCGCTTCCGTTCTAAATTGCTCTTCGGTGTAGCTTAAGTTTTGAAAAATATCCGCTTCAATTTCAAGTACTTTATCAAGATGTTGTTTTGAAAAATTTAAGTGGTAGTTAGTGTAATCGTTAGTTGTGTAGGCGCGGTTATCAACCCCTGAATTTTTTAGAATATCTGAATACACATCTTGCGGAAACTTTTCAGAGCCTTTAAACATCATATGTTCAAAAAAGTGAGCAAAACCAGTTTTACCTGCTTCCACTTCATTACGCGAGCCAACAGATACAGGTATTTGTAGCGATACTACATCTGGGTAATCGGTTTTAACTACCATCACACGTAGGCCGTTATCTAGCTCTTCTGTTAGGTAATCTTGTGAAAAAACACGCTCATCTGCTTTATTAACTTGTTCTTGTTGAGCTGCTGTTTGCGTGTTTTGACTTTGCTGCATAGCACAACCGGTTAAGGCCAGCGATACCGCTAGGCTAGTTGCCAATAATTTAAATTTCATTGTTATCCCTTTTTAAATTGAGCAATTTTTAAAACATTTACCAAACTAAGTATGCCGTAAAGTAATTAAATATAAGAGCCCTAAGCCTATTAATTATGTAAACAACTGTGTCAGTTATTGCTGGTAACTTGGTTTAATCATGAAAATAATTCACGTTAGTTGAGAAACTTTCAATAAATAAATCTATCTAGACGTCTAAATGGCTGCTATATTAAATCCATCATCACAAATTAAGCTGGAATGAGGATTATGGCTTTATCACTTCAAGAAAAAATACAGGACACCAACCAAGGTGTTTACCTAATTGGCACAACACCGCCAAAAATTGGGACTGATAAAGCGCAATTAAAAATCATTGCCGAAAAGTTATTAGGCCGTTTACACGAAATTGAATATGACGGTGTGATTATTTATGACATTCAAGATGAAAGTAGCCGTACAGAGCAAGCGCGTCCATTTGCATTTAAGCAAACAGTTGATCCGCGCGAGTACAGCCAACTCTTACGAGGCTTATCTGATCTTGATGTAATTACTTATAAAAGTGTAGCTCAGCGCGGTGTGAGTGAGTTTAAAGCGTGGTTAGATGAAACTAGAAATGACTACGATTTAAAAAACGTGGTGTTGGTGGGCAGCCCTTCATCAGCAGGTGATATAAAGCTGAGCTTACCGAATGCCTATAAAACACTGGCAGAGCAGTCTGAAGATTTCTTTTTAGGTGGTGTAACCATTGCTGAGCGCCATGCCAATAAGCGCAACGAGCACCAACGCTTGATAGAAAAAACAGCACAAGGGTGCCAGTTTTTTATCTCTCAAGCCGTTTACAATGCACAAGCAACCATAGATTTAATAACCAGTTATGCGCGCACATGTAAAACACAAGGCCTAACACCTAATCGGATTATATTGACCTTTACGCCTTGTGGTGGTGAAAAAACCTTAGAGTTTATGCAGTGGCTAGGTATCTCAGTGCCGGAGGCAACTAAATGGCGCATGCTTGATTCGGAAAATACACTAAGCGAATCAGTGCGTATTTGTCGCGAAAACCTCGACTCGATTTTAAAAAGCTGTGCTCACTTAGGTGTGCCACTGGGTTTAAATATTGAAAGCTTAACCAATCGTAAAGAAGAAATAGATGCGTCTATTAATTTATATCGTTTATTAAAAGCAACAATGGAGCTTAACCTTGCGGAGAAACTGATAGCTTAAAGTTAAACTGATTTATACCGTACTTGGCAAGCTGCTGGCTTGCCTTTTTTATATTTCCAAGTTAGTTAATAAAATAATTGAAAACAAAAGATTAAATACACACCCATTTTGCTATTACTTCAAACATACTTTCAACTTTAATAGGCTTTGAAATATAGCCATTCATACCGCAATCTTTCGCCTTTAGTAAATCGGTTTCTCTTGTATTAGCAGTCATTGCAATAATGGGTAAATTTTTAAACTTTGCTTGTTTTTTTATTTCTTTGGCTGCTGTGTAACCATCCATTCGGGGCATCTGGCAATCCATTAACACCCCATCATAGGTTTTATTTTTTAGCGCTTCTAATGCCTCAATACCATCATTGGCAACATCAACGATTAAGCCTTTTTTGCGAAGTATTTGTGTTGCTACTTGCTGATTGAGCGGATTGTCTTCAACCAATAAAATATGAATACCTTGAAGCTTTTGTAATGCATTTTGTGTATCTGAGCTCTCTTGTGATTCTGGCTTATTAAGTGTTTTTATATGCATAATTTGTAAAAGTACATTGTATAATGTGCTTTTAATAATTGGTTTGATCAGCACTTTATAAGTGTTATCAGCAAATCCTAGTAGGCTTTCGTTGAGTGCTTTATTTTCACAAGGTGCTACTACGATTAGCTTTTTCGCATTTAATTTGAGTTGACTTCGAAGAGACTGCGCAGCCCTGTCATTATTTAAATTTAAAGTACGCCAATCTATAAAAATAAAGTCGTAATCATGTAAGGCGCTTAACCGGTCTAGCACTTGGTTGATATTATTTGCAATATCAACTTTAACTTCAAATCCAATAAGCAGCGTTTGTAATGATGCTAACGTACTGTCTGAACTTTCGATAACAAGGGCCTGCTTAGCCCTAACATGTGATATTTCAAACTCACTTTTCTTAGTCGAATAGCTAAGTGGAATAGTAAAACTAAAACAACTTCCTTTATTGAGTTTACTGTTTACTAAAACATTTCCCTGCATTAGTTCTACCAACGTTTTACTTATTACCAAGCCAAGCCCAGTCCCACCAAACTTTCGCGTTGTAGACACGTCAGCCTGAGTAAAAGGTTTAAATAGTGAATCTACTTGTGCTTGGCTCATTCCAATGCCATTATCTAAAACAGAAAAAGTGACACTGCAAAAATTGTCTACCTTTTGCGCTAACTTTACAGCTAATACAACTTTGCCGCGGGTTGAGAACTTCAGTGCATTATTAAGCAAATTTAACAGCACTTGATTAAGCCTTAATGCATCACCAATAAAAAAGTCAGGCAGTAAGGGGTCAATATCAAACAGCACTTCAATTTTTCTTTGTGATGCTAGCGTGCTAATAATATTGACAAGATTTTCTAGAAAGATATTAAAATTGAATTCTTTTTGTTCTAGCTCTATTTTACCCGCTTCGACCTTTGAAAAGTCTAAAATATCATTAATGATCCCTAATAAAGACTCTGCCGAATAGTGAATTTTTTCAACATAGTCGCGTTGCTTATCAGAAAGCCCGGTATCTAAAGCAAGATAAGCCATGCCAATTATTGCATTCATCGGGGTACGAATCTCATGACTCATATTTGCCAAAAAGTCTGATTTAGCATTATTTGCAGCTTCTGCATCTTGTTTCGCAAGTTTGAGGGCATGGGTTCTATTAGCAACCTCTTGCTCTAAGTTTTCAGCCGCTCCTTTGAGCACTTCATTGGCTTCGTAAAGTTGTAATGATTTGGCTTCTAATAGCTTTTCAGCTTCTTTTCGCGCCAAACGCTCTCGCTCTAACCTGCGCTGTAAAAGAGCAATGTCCATATCTAACCTACCAATGTTAAGTTAAACGTAGCAACTTGATGATCGTCATTGATATCGCTGCTTATACTTATATTTTCCTTAAAATGTTCGGCTGCGCCTTCTATTAATCCCTCAGCGAGCATGGCAAATGGGTTACTTGAATGATAAATCATCTGCATTTGGGTATTGCTTAAGTGGTTGGTTTTAAAGGTGGGCAACTCAACGTCGGTATATAGTTTTTTAACTTCTACATGCACGTGCTGATCTATGGTATCTAAAAAATCAAATGTTGTAGTGAGCTCTTCAAAAAACTGTGGATAGTAGACTAAGAAGCGCTTTAGTAAGTATTTACCGTATTCTTTAACGAGTACATCAACCGGAATATCAACAATACTGCTCAGTGAGGTCACTAACTTTAAAAGCTCTTGCTTATTATAGTTACCAACACTGGTATAAGCCCCATTGGAATCCAGTTCGTTTTGCTCAATGATTTGATCAGCAACTGCTGGTGAAAATGTGATCTCGACCATTTCTAGAAATTCAGTAAAAATAATACCTTTCATACAACTACCCACTCATTAGCTATAAACAAAGTATAGTTTCAAACTAAAAAAATTCACGTACATAGCATGCGTATATGTTAATTAGTTTGCTGTGTATATTGGCATAACAAGTTAATAGCAATTAACGATTTAATAACCGATTTTTTTATTTAACTTATATTTTTGCTTATTTTTATACATTGATTGGTCTGCATCATTTAAAAGTGTTTCAAATGGCTGCTTTTTTTGCTCAGAAAAACTATAACCAACACTTAGTGATAACTCGCAAATTCCATCTAATACTAGTGCATTAGCAAACTCAATCGAAATTGTATTTATAATGAGGCCTAGTTTACTCTTATCATTTATTTGCATGACAGCAACAAACTCATCGCCTCCTAAGCGCCCCACGATGTCGGCATCTCTTAGGTGTTTTTTTAACGTTGTGGCTAATGTAATAAGGGCTTTATCGCCCGCTTCGTGGCCAAAGTTATCGTTTAATTTTTTAAAATCGTTAATATCGATAAATAAACAACACACATCAAAACCTAAACGATGAGAAAGGTTTAGTTTTTGCTGAGCAAGTAAACTTAATGCTCGACGATTATAAATATTAGTGAGCGGGTCTAGCATTGCAATTTCGCGCATTTTTTCAAAATTATATACAAGCGCTAAATCGTCTTCTATTAAGTCTCGTAACTGATTAATGAGCTCAAAATATTCATTCGTATAGTTTGTTTCTTTGTTGTCTTTTAAGCAAAGCGTCCCAAATACATCTCCTTGCGGCCAGTGAATGGGTAAACCTAAGTAGGAGTTAACGCCATTTTCAACTACCTCAGGCATGGCGCTCCACATTTCAGTACTAGCAGCATCATTAACATATAAGAGATTGTCACTTTCGACCACATGCCTACAAAACATATCACTTTCAGGAGGAATAGTAGGGTTGGTCTCAAAGGTTGACCCACCCTCGTTTTTTCTGATAACTACTCGGTAACCTATGCTTGTTGCCTGTACTATATATCCGGAGGGAGCTGAAAATAACTCAGCAATTAAATCAATTATTTTTTGCCACTTATCTAGTGATATCTGACCATCAAGGCCAGTAAATGCCCACTTATCAGTCTCAAACATTTTATACCCCCGCTATTATTTACCTAAGTATAGGCAAAAAAAAATGCTTAAAAGGTAGTATTAATCACTGTATTAATTACATTGACTCAAAATTAAAGATATTTAGTAACTTAATTGTGCTTTAAGAACACTCTAATTTTTACTTACGTCTTCTGTTTGGCGCTCTTTGCCCTGTAATACGTTTTTTATCGCGATCTTTACGCGCTTTGTTAGTGTTTTTGCGGTTGTCTTTTGGCGGCTTATTTAAATCAGGTTCATAGCCTTCAAGCCATTGTGGTGTTAAGCGGGTATCAAGCAGTACTTCAATTTCTTCAAGTAGCCATTGCTCATCAAGACTCACTAACGACATTGCAAGGCCTTGCTCGCCAGCTCGTCCTGTACGGCCAATACGATGCACATAATCTTCAGCTATATATGGTAATTCAAAGTTAATTACGTATTTAAGTGCCGGTATGTCTAAACCGCGCGCCGCTACATCGGTGGCTACTAAAACACGCGTACTACCCTCTTTAAAGTTTTGTAATGCGCGGTCGCGAGCACCTTGTGATTTATCACCATGAATAGATTCGGTTTTTAAACCATCTTTACACATTTCTTTGGCAAGCTTATCGGCCATTTGTTTTGTGCGGGTGAATATAAGTACTTGGCGCCAGTTTTTCATGCCAATCATGTGCGATACCAGTTCGCGCTTTCTGTCTTCATCTACTGCGTAAATAACTTGTTCAACCTCTACAGCAGCAGAGTTGCGCTTATCAACTTCAATAAGCTCAGGATCTTTAAGCAATTTTTTACTCAGCTCAAATACACTGTCATCAAAGGTGGCGGAAAACAGTAAGGTTTGACGATCGCCTGGGATATGACGCAGTATTCGTTTAATTTCGTCAATAAAACCCATATCAAGCATACGGTCTGCTTCATCAAACACCAAAGAGTCCACGCTTGAAAGCACCACACTGCCCTTCACTATATGATCAAGTAAGCGCCCTGGCGTTGCCACTATTACCTGCGCTGTTTTAAGTGCTTTGATTTGCGGGCCAATACTTGCGCCACCATAAGCAAGTGCACCTTTTATATCTGTACCTTGTGCGTATTTTTCAAAGCTTGCAAATACTTGCTGAGCAAGCTCCCTAGTGGGCGTTAAAATAACCACACGAGCAATGCCTGGTTCGTCTTTTTTAGCGGTATTTAAAAGCTTGTGTAATAGCGGTAAAACAAAAGCGGCTGTTTTACCGGTGCCAGTTTGAGCGCTGCCCATAACGTCTTTGCCCGCTAAAATTGGCGGTATCGTTTTGTGCTGAATGGCGGTAGGCGTAGTGTAATTGTTTTGCTCTATTGCCGTTAATAGTAACGGGTCTAGGGCTAGTGATGAGAACGATGTGGCAGACATAAGCTTGGCTTTAAAATAACAAAGAACGCTATTATACCTGAGCTTTAGTAATAAAAAAGGCGCTAAATAGCGCCTATATAAAATGAAGTATTTAAGCCGGTTTTAATGTGGCTTTACGTTCATTATAAAATGCAATTAAATCATCTACGGTGCTTTGACAGTATTCACGAATACCCGATACGACCATGTGTTTTTCACCAAAACCCACTTTTTCGCCGTTTTCTAATAAATTAAAGCGCAAGGTTATTTTGCCGCGTTTACCAGCGTATTCAAAGCTTGGCTCTGCAAACTCTAGAGTCGGTGATTTAATATCAATGTTATTAAGGTTAATTATCATTGATTCATAAATAATCATAGGACGCGCAGGGTTTATCATTACCTCTTGCTTGCCCATTAAAGGAATAATTACATGCGGGAACGCAGCACCTGAGAACTCAACATAATTTTTTATTAAACTGTTTGTAAGTGTTGGGCATTTACTGGTTTTACCATCGCGTTTAACCTTTAAAATTACTTTTTCGCCATGGTTTACATCAAACTCTTCTCCAGGTTGTTCTGGAAAATTTAGCTTGGTATTTTCATCAACCATACCGGCAAAGGTAAACTCCATTCGCTCACTAATGCCATAGCGGTCTAACACTAGAGAAAAAAGTAAGTCTCCTGGTGCGCAAAACTTTTTAGCGTCTTTATCATGAAGCGGGTTGTAGTCGTCGGCTACACATTTAGCAAAGCGACAACCTTGCTCACGAGAAATTGAAACATAATCAGCATGCTGCTGATAGTAAGGACTTAACATAGTGTGTTCACTGCTTAAACTGCTTATAACCTAGCTATACTACCAGAAAAAAAATCTTGAGAGGTCGAATCTGTTTAATAAAGGCGAAAAATGATAATTTGCAACTCGCTAATTTACTAAGTAAATTAGGCAAATACGAGTTTAAGGGATTAACTAATGAAGTATTTTTCTTTATTAATATGTGCGGTTTCATTTTTAACTGGCTGTAATAACGTTACTTACACAACCAATATCGACGACGACGTTTTATCAGAACACGTTTCAAGCCACATTAAAAAACGTGGCCTAGAGCAGTTTTACAGTGTACAAGACGCTCTCGATAGAGGTGCAAGCCCCCTTGGTGAAATAAAAGGCGAAAGCTGCGATGTATCAGATGATACGCGAACATCCTCAATTAGCTATAACCGCTTGAAATCACAAGCTATAGAATCCCTTAAAAACGATGTGCTTTATTTAGGTGGCAATGCATTTACACTAGAGCAGTGCCAATCAGTATCCCGCTACAATTGTGATTTAGCCGTTATTTGTACAGGACAAGCCTATAATTATTAATAGCTCAAAATTATCTAATTGAGACTATAACGCTATGTAATTCGTTTTCTCTCATTTCCCCTATCAAACAACAAGCTGTATTTGCCAATGACTTTTTACTTTTTAGCTGCCGCTATTTTATGTGTTTTCCCACAGTGTAAACTCACTGTATTTCGCCAACCATTATGGCAATACTTATTGCTGCTAAGTGTTATTACTGCCTATTATCAAGAGTATATAAATTTAAACGCGGTTGCTGTTATAGCTGTTTATGTGGGATTGTTTCACTTTACGATATTGGCAACCTCAGCGTTAAAACGTAATGTTCTAACGTCTTTATTTATAATAGCCTCACTCGGGTTAGCCTTACATTGGTTTGCGGGTTTTAATAACCTGCCAATTGTTGTTAATGAACAAGTCACCAGTAACGCAATTGCATTTACCCTATATGCTAATTTTGATAAAGCATTAGCGGGTTTAATGCTGAGCGCTTATTTTTTTGCAAAAAACAAAACGATAAAGCCAGTAACTATCGGCTACCCTGCTTTAATCATAATTATCACTATTTTAGCGGCGCTTATAACTGCTTTAACGTTAAACCTTGTTGAATTTGCACCAAAAGTACCTGAATTTTGGTTGTTATTTATAGCTATCAACCTACTTTTTACCTGCGTTGCAGAAGAGGCATTATTTAGGGGAGTGATACAAACTAAGCTTTCAAAACTAATAACCCCGAGCAGGTTTGCACTGCTCGCACCGGTGATCAGTACTTGTGTATTTTCACTGGCACACTTTTCAGCTGGAACTCATTATATGCTTGTGGCGGCCGTAGCAGGTTTTGGTTATGGCTATATTTACTATAAAACAAGCCGATTAGAATGGGCCATTTTATGTCATTGGCTCGTTAACGTGTTTCACTTTTTCTTATTTACTTACCCGATGCTGGCAACTCCATCTTAGAATTACAGGCACAAAAAAGCCGCTTAATTTAAGCGGCTTTTAAATAGCTAACCTGAATTAGGATTAATTACGCACTTGGGTAATCGCGGTATGCGCGTTCTATCTTTTTAGCCTGCTTTTTAGAAATACCTAAATGGGCAAGCGCAACACGTAAACGTGCACGCGATAGGTCAGACCCTAAAATCTCCATTGCATCTAATACCGAAGTTGATGATGTTTTGCCGGTAATAGCCACAAATATAGGCTCTAAGAAGTCTTTAATTTTAAGCTCGTGGAAGGTGGCTACTTCTTTTGCAATTGCAAAAATAGCTGGCTTTTCAAAGCTACGTAAGCCTTCTAGCTGCCATACAAAAAACTGCAGCGCTTGGCGAATAACATCTTCGTCAACTTTACCTGCGGTTAATAGCGCTGGGTCGTAGGTCGGGATGCCGCCTACAAAGTGCCCTGCTAAATCAACCATGTCAGAGAGCGTATTTATACGCGTTTTAGCTTCTGGTAATACTTTAGCCAGCATGTCGCCATTAAATTTCCAGTCAACAAAACGCTGCATTAGCTCTGCATCAGTTAAGTTTTCGCGGATCCACATACCGTTTAACCAGCTTAACTTGTCTACGTCAAATACTGGGCCACCAAGTGATACACGCTTCATGTCAAAATGTTCAATCATTTCGTTAAGGGTGAACTTTTCACGCTCATCAGGCATTGACCAACCCATACGGCCTAAGTAGTTTAGCACCGCTTCTGGTAAGTAACCCATTTCTTTGTAGTAATTAATCGAAGTTGGGTTTTTACGCTTAGACAGTTTTGATTTATCTGGATTACGCAGTAATGGTAAGTGACCTAGTACCGGTGCTTCCCAACCAAAATCTTCATAAAGTTTTAATAACTTAGGCGCTGAGTTTATCCACTCTTCACCACGGAAAATATGGCTAATTTGCATATGGTGATCATCCACCACGTTTGCTAAAAAGTAAGTTGGAAAACCATCCGCTTTTAATAGCACTTGCATGTCTACGTTTTCCCACGGGATCTCAATTTCGTCGCGTAGGTAATCGTTGAACTTAAAGGTACCTTCGCTTGGGATTTTCATACGTATAACATACGGTTTACCAGCAGCTAGGTTTGCTTTAATTTCGTCTTCTGTATGGTTTAAGCCACGACCATCGTATTTAGGACGCAGACCTTCGGCCATTTGCTCTTCACGCATTTGGTCCAGTTCTTCGCTGGTTGCGAAACAGTAGAATGCTTTGCCGTCTTCAACTAACTGATGAGCGTATTTTTTATATAAATCACTGCGCTCAGATTGACGGTATGGACCAAACTCACCACCTACATCAGGACCATGATCCCATTCAAGGCCTAACCAGCGTAAGCTATCCATGATGGCTTGTTCAGATTCAGGTGTGCTGCGAACTTGGTCAGTATCTTCAATACGAAGTACAAATTCACCGCCTTGCTGTTTAGCAAAACAGTAGTTAAATAAGGCAATGTAAGCGGTGCCAAGATGCGGGTCACCAGTTGGCGACGGAGCAACACGGGTACGAATTGTCATGGTAATGTCTCTTTTAATAAGTGAGATGGTATGAAATACCAATAAATATTTTAAGCGGCTACTTTGTTTAAGTAAGCAATAATATCGTTTGATTCATAAAGCCATTTTACTTGGCCATCTTGCTCAATACGTAAACAAGGTACTTTAACTTTTCCGCCTTGCTCTAATAGCTCTTGGCGGTATTGCTCATCATTTTTTGCATCGCGTGTTTCAATTTTTAAGCCTTCACGCTTAATTGAACGGCGCACTTTTACACAAAAAGGACATGCTTTGAATTGATAGAGCTTAAATTGTGCGGTTTGCTGATCAAGCTTAGTTTGCTCTTGCGGATCACGTTTTTTGCTACGCGGCGTAAAAACAAAATTAAAAAATAAGATGATACAACCTAAAACCCAGCGAACTAATTTCATCTTCAATACTCTTTACAACAAATTTAAGGTGCAAGATTTTAACACAAAAAAGCGCAACACTATAAGCGGATTATACGTTGCGCTATATCGTTAAAAAAGTGCTTAATTACAACACCACCATATCATCTCTGTGTAGCACTTCCACGCCGCTATCGTAATCAAGTAAATGGCTGATTTGATTAGAGTGTGCGCCTTTTATTTTATCGATCTCAAGATGGCTAAAGCGCGTTAACCCGCGTGCAATAATTTGCTCGTTTACATCAATTAAGTTAATTAAATCTCCACGTTCAAATTCACCTATTGCACGCGTAATGCCTTTAGCAAGTAAACTAGCCCCCTTAGATTGCAATGCATGCACCGCACCGGCATCAATTAAAATTTGGCCACTACTTTTAGGCCCTGCCAATAACCATTTTTTTCGGCCATCTTTAGGCGCGGTAAGTTTTAAAAAACGGGTGCCAGGCAGTTGCTCGCTCATGCATTTTAAAATCACATTTTCATCAGCGCCTTTGGCAATAATCACCTCAACCCCAGCTCTTCTGGCAATATCTGCGGCCTGTAGTTTGGTTGCCATACCACCTGTACCTAGGTTTGTACCGCTGCCACCCGCAAGTTGGCGTAACTCATCATTAATATGGGTAACTTCGTCAATCAAGGTGGCGTTAATGTCGGTGCGCGGATCGCTGGTAAATAACCCTTGTTGGTCGGTCAGTAGCAGCAATTTATCGGCATTGGCTAAAATAGCCACCAATGCCGACAAGTTATCGTTGTCACCTACTTTTATTTCGCTAGTAGCAACCGCGTCGTTTTCATTAATGATCGGCACAACATCATAATTTAATAAGGCATTGAGGGTATCGCGGGCATTTAAATAGCGCTCTCTGTCGTCAACATCCGCGCGCGTTAGTAGCATTTGCCCGACGTTAATGCCATACAACGCAAATAAGCTTTGCCAAATATGAATGAGTTGCCCCTGTCCAATGGCGGCCAACATTTGTTTGTCTATTAATGTGCGCCCACAGGGTTTTAATAGCTGTTCGCGACCGGCAGCAACCGCACCGCTTGATACTAAAATAACATGATGACCTTGCTTTTTTAGCTCACAGCATTGGCGAACAAGTTCCACCATATGTGCTTTGTCTAACTTATCGGTACCGCCAGTGAGTACGCTTGTACCTAGCTTTACAACTACGACCTGATCCCTTTGCATGTTTTTTACTTAGCGCAATAAATGATGAATTTATTTATACCAGTTCGGTATTTTTGAACAAGTAAAAAATATTCAAGCACCCCCTCTGCATGCTAGGATCGCACTATATTCAACCGTTTAAATTACGCCTTATGCCTGCCAGTTTATGTTTAATTATTGCCACCTTTTTGTGGGGTAGCTCCTTTATTGCACTTAAATACGCGATTGCGATTTATGACCCTGCCTTGGTGATATTTTTACGTATGCTCACCACTTTACTGATTTCGTTATGTTTATGGCGTTACGTAATTCGCTTTGAATATTTAAAAGGCGATTGGAAGTACTTATTAGGCATGTCGCTGGCAGAGCCTTGCTTGTACTTTTTATTTGAAGGCCACGCAATGGAATATACCTCAGCGTCTCAAGCGGGGGTGATTGTTTCTTGTTTACCCATTATTGTGGCATTCTTAGCGTTTTTCATGCTCAAAGAGCATATTAGTAAAGCTATTGTGGTGGGTTTTACGCTGTGTATTGGCGGTAGTATTTTACTGACCCTGCTCTCACCCAGCTCAAGCCAAGCCCCAAACCCATTACTGGGAAATTTTTTAGAATTAATGGCCATGGTGTGCGCGGCATTTTATACCGTGTGTATAAAACATTTAGCTAACCGCTACTCCCCACTCACATTAATTGCTCTGCAAGGCGTGAGTGGTAGTGTGTTTTTTGCTCCGTTTTTACTGTTTATTGACCTACCCAGTGAAAACCAACACGATTTAACCGCACTAATGAGCATATTGTACTTAGGCTCTTGTGTTACTTTGGGTGGGTACGGCATGTACAACTATGCGATTAGTAAAGTGTCGGTATTAACCGCCGCGGCTTACTCTAATTTAATCCCTATTTTCACTTTAATTTTGTCAGCCATTATCCTCAACGAAGTACTGACTCTTGGCCAGTGGATCAGCATATTTGTAGTGTTTATAGGCGTAATGATTAGTCAACGCCATCAAGAACTAGTGGTTGATATTCCTAACTCAACTTCGGGTGAGGATATTTCTGCCGACACTAACCACCTTAAATCGGTACCCGAGGCCAGCGAATCAAAAGGGTAACAGGTTAATAAATACAGCCCTGATTGCTGCAAAAAATCGGTGTTGTACTGATTAATTACCTCAACATGTGTTACTGAATAATGCTGCACTTGGCCATTTTTAAGTTGTAGAGAAAATTGCTCCCCCACTTTAGCGTTTTTTAAAAACGCAAAGTGGGTATCGTTGTGGCCAGCAATAAGTGCTCCTTGCGAGTTACCAAAATCAGCCCCACCTAACTCCCCAGCTGGTAAAAAATGGCTCGGCGCAAACGCTAAGTTTCTACCACTTGCGCCATCAAGTACGGTTAGTCGCTTATTATGCTTTGGCCAAATTATTTGTGCCACCGGGTAGCTATCAGCATAAAACCACGGCTTAATTTTTTTATTGGGCGATTTAAGGGCTCTTTGCCAAGCTTGCTCTATTAACACTTGTGCAAGCCATGCCTTTGCCTGCATGTATACACCATGGCCAAACAAGCTCAAACCTAAGGCAAGTAAACCTATGCTTAGCCACTTTGTCATTTACAGCGCCTTACTAACAACAGACCACCTAGAAGTAGTAATGCTCCAAACACAATATGTATTTTGCTTTGCCCATCTGTTTGCGGCAAGCGCATACTCATTCCTTGTGGCATAGTATTAGCCACTTGTGTGCTTTGTTTAGCAACTTCTTTTATGGTCGTCTCTTCTATGGCAATAAACGCAGTAAATGGGCTAAGTAATTGATGCTCA
Source organism: Pseudoalteromonas sp. S1609 (assembly GCF_005887255.1). Lineage (GTDB taxonomy): Bacteria > Pseudomonadota > Gammaproteobacteria > Enterobacterales > Alteromonadaceae > Pseudoalteromonas. The sequence continues at coordinate 16,491 of NZ_PNDJ01000029.1, forward strand.
AGCGCTAGCTGCTGCACTTGCTGTTTTACAACACTTTGTTGGTTGTATAACAATAACGACTTTATTTTTTGACGTGCCCAAAGCTTATCAATTCCTGTGGCTTTTGAACTTGCTTGCGGATTAAGCTTAACCTTAAACTCCCCATGCGCCGCTTGCCCCGTAAAAGTAATTGCATCGGTAGAGTCTAATTTAATAGCCACCATAATGGGCTCAGCAAAATATAGGTCAGGCAAAGGTGAGGGCCAAAAATCTAAGCTCTCTCCATTTTTATTTGTTAACGCTAAATTAGTCATCGCCGGATGAGCAAGTTTATCAAACAACCGCTGCATTTTCGGCTGCACATCATGAGCACTGCTTATAAAGGTGTAAGTTCCCTTGCCTATATCAGCGGCACGACGCATAAAATAACGGTTAGGCGCGCTACCAATGCCCACAGTAAATAAACGGCTATCACCTAAGGTGTGCGCAATATGTTTAAATAATTGATCTTCGTTACTTACGCTACCATCGGTTAAAAATACAACTTGGCGTACAAACCCTTCAAACTGCGTACCATCGAGTACCGCATCAAGTGCGCCTTTTATTTCAGTTCCGCCATCGGCTTGTAAGTTATAAATAAAACGCTCTGCGCGACGTAAATTAAAGTCACTGGCAATTAATGGGGTCTCACTCATGGCTGCAACCTCATTATTAAAACTGACAATATTGAAGCTATCATCACTATCTAATAATGATAATGCGTAAAACAGCGCTTTTTTAGCTTGTTCAATAGACTGCCCATGCATAGATCCCGAGGTATCAACTACAAACACCATTTCACGCGGTAAACGCTGAGATTGAGTAAAACTATCGCTTGGCGGCATTAACATTGCTAACGCATACTGCTCACCATTTTGTGCTTGCTGAGTAAAAAGTGCAGCTTGCGCTTTCGCTATTTGAAGTGGCTTAAACTCAAGTACAAAGTCTCTATTTATGGCTTGCTGTGGTTTTAGCACAATGCTGTATTGCCCAAATGCAGGGTTTTCAATATTAACTTGATGGTACTTAGCATTTATATCAACCAATTCTAAGCCTATATCCATGTTAATTGTTAAGCTTAAATCGCTGGCATTTGCCGCCTCATTGGTTTGTTTTGTATAAACAGGGCTTAACCAACCCTGTGGAGTGAACGAAGGTGCATTAGTGTTTTTTACCGCATGCTTATCTTGCTCATCGTTAACTTCCCCTGTTATTGCATGATAGCGTGGCGTAATTGTGGTTGGAAAATGAATCGCAAAGGTTCCGTGTTGGTAATCAATAATCTCTTGATACTCAAGCGTTATAACTATTTCTTCTCCTGGCCCTACATTTGCCACATTTGTAATAAACATATTTGCACGCTGCTGTCGCAGCAATGAAGCTTGTTTGCCTGCTTTTTTGGCTGCTTGGTACTGTTTTTCAGCTTGGCGTTTTTTTGCTATTTTACCTTTAATAACTCGCTCGCCAATGCGCATGGTCATTGCTTGCACGGCGCTTTCATCGGGTAAAGGAAATACATAACGTGCATTTACGGCAAAAGGGTTTTCATTTATGTAATGCTGCGTAACTACAACACGATTAATTAGCCCTGTTAGAGTCATTTTTGCATCGCTTTTTAAAATAACCCCAGGGTTAACCGCCACTCCTTGGCTATCAAACAAGGATAGTTTTGGCGACTGTGCATGGCTTTTAAAGCTGGCTAAAAGCACGATAATAATAAAAATAAAAAGGCTTACCTTGGTAAGCACTTTGGTGGGTTTACTCAACATAAATCACTCCATCGAACGCCTTGCGATTAATTGCTTGCTGTTTGATCAGTCGTTTGATTTAGCGCACGGGTAGTGAGAGTAACGCGTCTGTCAAAAAAGTTATCTTCAAGGGTGTTACTGTTTGCTATGCTTTGCTGCTCGCCAAACGCTTGTGCGCTTAAACGTGTATGGCTAACCCCCTGTTTAATTAAGTAACTTTGTACGGCGTTTACTCTGGCTTTTGACAGTAATAAGTTCGCTTGCTCTGCACCGCGCTGATCGGCAAAGCCACTTAAATCGAGTGCGAGTTGCGGTTGGCTTTTTAATAACGCTACCAATTGATCAAGCTGCTTGGCAAAATGAGGAGCAATATCGCTAGATCCAGTTTTAAATTGCACCGTCATTGCCAATAAATTATTAAGCTGCGATTGAGTTAATTGCTCATTTTGCTGCGCCAGTAGTTCAAGTTGCGCCTCTAGGTGACTGTTATGATTAAGTACGTGTTGGTAGTCGTTGGTTTTCTCTGCCATTACAGTTAAAGCTTGCTGCTGCTCAGCAATGGTTTGCTCAGCCACCTTGGCATCGCCAATCAAACCACCAGCAAATGCGCCTACAAACGCGCCGATTGGCCCACCAACAACACCACCAATAATGGCACCGGTGCTCAGGCCAACAAGTGTTTCTTTTTTTGCTTCTTTTGATGGGGTATCCGCAGCAAATACTGGCGTACAAAAAGTGCTAACAAGTGTGAGTGCGATTAATGTTTTCTTCATGGTCTATTCCTTACTATTAATAATGGTTGGCAAGCTATTGGTTGGCACTTGCGTTGTATTGGTAATTTCAATAGCTGTATTAAAACACCATGAAGTGGCAATAAAGGGGAGTAAAAATGGCAAACTGCTGAGCAATTGTGGCAAAAAAATGGCAATTGCCTTTTTAACCTTACTTAGCACAAAAACTTCGTTATAGTGCGTCTAAGTCAATATGAGTAATTAATAAAAATGAAAAAAATAGCTATCGTTGAAGATGAAACTGCCATTCGCGAAAACTACATAGAAATGCTGAGCGCTCAAGGCTATCAGGTAAGTGGTTATGAAAACCGCCCTCAAGCAGAAGTAGCTTTTAAAGAAGCACTCCCCGATTTAGCCATTGTTGATATTGGCTTAGGCCATGAAATAGATGGCGGCTTTTTACTGTGCCAAACTTTGCGTTCACTTTCTAAAACCTTACCAATTATTTTTTTAACCGCTCGCGACAGCGAAATAGACACCGTATGCGGCCTGCGCATGGGCGCCGATGACTACTTAACCAAAGATATTAGCTTAGCGCATTTAGCCGCGCGTATTGGTGCGCTATTTCGCCGCATGGAAGCATTAGAGCAACCCGCCGATGCCAACGCATTAATAATTCGCGGTCAACTAACACTCGACACGCAACGCATGCAGGTGCTTTGGCAACAACAGTTGGTTGATTTAACCGTAACTGAGTTTTGGATGCTGCATTCACTCGCCCAACGACCTGGCCACGTTAAAAGCCGTAATGAGTTAATGAGCGATGCTAAAATTTATGTAGACGACAGTACCATTACCTCTCATGTAAAACGCATTCGTAAAAAGTTTATAGCACTCGATAGCCAGTTTGACTGCATTGATACCGTGTATGGCATGGGTTACAGGTGGGAGCAACCCACATGCTGAGATTTGGCCTACGCAGTAAATTTATTCTACTTTCATGCTTTTTGTTTTTGTTGCCATGGTTAGGCTACGAATACGTATGGGAAATGGAAAAGTTTTTACGCCAAGGCCAAGAAAAAACGCTAGTAGGTACTACACGCGCACTGGCAACGGCTCTGCACGAACGCCCCGCTTTATTTGACGAACAAACCAACTTTTTAGATCAAGTTGTAAAAGGCCGCGATCTCTATGCTTATAATTTAAAGAGTCCAATTCAACTCGATGGCAAACTCAGCGACTGGGACGCTTACCAATCGCTATTTTGGCTTTATGACAAACGCTACTTACAAACAGCCGATGATAACCATCAGCTAAGCAACTTATCATTTAGCCACATGGTAGGTAAGTTTGATAATTACTTATATGCAGTATTTAAAGTCACTGACGATGCTTTAGTATACCGTGCCAAAAACAGCCTCAGCATTACCAATAACGATTACGTAAAAGTTGGCCTAAAAAACCCCGATGGGCAATTTAATACTTATGTTATTGCTCCGCGCCAAGATGGCTGGGTCAACGCATTTGATGCCAGTAGTAAAATGCCTTTTACTAAAATTCAGGGTTTCTTTAAAAAAACTGACACTGGTTACAACCTTGAGCTGCGCTTTCCTTTGAGTATGCTTGGCAATAAACTGGGATTTGCCATTGCCGATGTTGATAGTAAACAACCAAACCAAACCCCTAGTATAATGTCTACATCGAACTTAAATAACCCGAATGATTTAGGTTCGGTACTGGTGCCCTCCCCTGAAATAAACCGTATATTAAAAGGCATGGGACACAGCGGCAGTCGCATATGGGTGGTCGATAATCATCACCGTGTATTAGCGCAATCGGGCAGTATTCAAAATGCCGATGGCGTATGGGCCGATGGGCTAAAAAATCAAGCGCCAAAAACTGCGTGGCAGCGCTTTGAACAGGCCTATTTACATCCTTTGTATTATAAAATTTTAACGCGTCCTGAAGATGAATTTATAGATACCTTACACGATGTAGCTTCAATGCAAGGCGCTCATTTAGCCAAAGCACTGAAAGGTCAACCGGCCTCGTCTTGGCGACTCACTCCCGATAACAAAGCGGTAATATTATCGGCTGCGTATCCTATTTGGATTGAGGATAAGGTTATTGGCGCAGTTATAGCTGAAGAAACCACCAATGGCGTGCGTACACTGCGTAATAAATCGCTGGAAAAACTATTTAATGTGATTTTAGCGGTCATGTTAATTGGCACAGTCACTTTGTTCTTTTTTGCTTCGCGTATATCGAGCCGTATTAGGCGACTACGAGATACAGCAGAGCAAGCCATTGATGCGCAAGGACGAGTAACAGGCCATATAAATTATAGCGATGCCAATGACGAAATTGGCGACCTGTCGCGTAGCTTTTCAAATATAGTGAGCCGACTTGGTGGCTATACCGATTATTTAGAAAATATGTCGTCGCGCTTATCTCACGAGCTGCGCACACCGGTTGCGGTTGTCCGTTCATCTCTTGAAAACTTACAAAGCTTGCAGCAAAGTGAACTGAGTCAAAAATACCTTGAACGTGCTAGCGAAGGGGTTGAGCGCTTAGGTAAAATAATTACCACTATGAGCGAGGCAACCCGCCTTGAGCAAAGTATTCAAAGCAATGAGCCGGAGTCGTTTGATTTACAAAAAGTAATTAGTGGCTGTATGCAGGGCTACCAACTTACTTATCCTAACCAGTTATTTACACTCAACATTTGCCAAAGCACACTGTTGATGCAAGGTGCCCCTGAATTTATAGCGCAACTGCTCGATAAGCTAATTAATAATGCCTTGGAATTTAGTGAAGCTAACACTGCAATTGAAGTCAGCCTTAAGCAAAATGAAAGCAAAGCAACCTTAACGGTAAGTAATACAGGTACTTTATTGCCTGAGGGACTTACTGAACATATTTTTGATTCTATGGTATCGGTGCGCAGCCAAAAAATGCAGCAACAACCGCATTTAGGTTTAGGACTTTATATTGTAAGACTGGTGTGTGATTACCACAAAGGCACAGTAGCGGCGCACAATAATGAGCAAGACAATGGAGTGGTATTTACTGTGAGCTTACCACTTAATAACTAAAGGTTCCCTAGAAGCTACGCCTCTTTTTTTAACAAGCGATACAAAGTATCCATACGCTTATGCGCTTGCTGCACCTTTGCTTGCGCCTCAACTTTTATAGTTAAGATAAGTAGTAACAACAGATAAAAACTAGGCTGAGCTAATACGTCTGGGAACATCAATGAAACAAATGCGATATAAGCAAAACTGCCAAATAATCCCTTAAAAATATCAAAGGGTTTAGATGAGTGTTTTTCAAACTCATCTTCAAGAACTCGTTTTTTTTCAGCTTCGCTTATCGCTAATTTTGCGTTAATTTGTTCTGGTGTCATTAAATTAAGTCCTTTTAAGATAAATACAATTATGGATATGCAGCTTTCACTATTAAGAATGATAAGCAAACTCAATTGTATCGCTGTTTGGTAAAAGTGACGAGCAAAAAAGGCTGAAACGTCCTAGGGTCTGTTGACCTTTGCGATTAAAATTTGTTCAAACCAGGGGCGTTTAATCGCTGCGCGAGGTTTGTAACCT
>NZ_PNDJ01000283.1:0-223 GCF_005887255.1 Pseudoalteromonas sp. S1609
TTTACATAAACATATAAAACACGTGATAGTGGGTATTTACCTTGTGCTACGTTTTCAAGCGGGGCATCAACAAAGTTAGTGCCTTTTTTAGATAACGGAACAGTACGCCCACCCGATGTTTTATAACCAATGCCAGAGTAACCAATCGCATGTAAAGACGCAGAAATTGACGGAACAACAGAAGCAGAACCCGGGTGCTCGTTCACTATATTACGCAAAACAC
>NZ_PNDJ01000284.1:0-273 GCF_005887255.1 Pseudoalteromonas sp. S1609
CGGACTCACCGCGCCAGCAGTTAGAGGCCGCCCGCAAAACACAATCCCTACCTTTCGAAGATGTTGCGCATGACATTCCTGCGGATTTTGGCGTAGCTACTGTACAATTATCAAATGATAGAATTATACGCCAAGTAACAGAGCATTTTGCTACTATTTATCAAGGTTTAGGCTATCAAACCGAAATAAGCTACACCACACCCCCAAATCACTATTATCGTGATGGAAATCTCGGTTTTTACCTAAAAAATACTAATGCGGATGACGCTTTTA
>NZ_PNDJ01000285.1:0-246 GCF_005887255.1 Pseudoalteromonas sp. S1609
AGCGGTATTTTTAAAGCCCGAAAACTTTCAAGCCCATGAAATTCGGGTTGCTATTTTTGTTCGTTATCCCCTAGATGATACACGCCGTCCAAAGCGTTTTTCACAAGAGCAATACCTAAAAACGCCAGAGCAAATGGCAGAGCTATTTAGTGATAATCCAGCTGCGTTACAAAATCCCGTAGCAATCTCAAAGCGCTCAAATGTAACCGTCCAATTAGGAGAGTATTTCCTACCAGATTAACCTAC
>NZ_PNDJ01000286.1:0-259 GCF_005887255.1 Pseudoalteromonas sp. S1609
ATTTGGGTGCTTATCGGCCGAAAAACGCCAACAATATCGCCATTACTGCATTCTACTAAATCGGCCCATTCTTCTTTTAGCGGCAAAAAAATAAATGATGTGGGCCATTCTGCACCAGGTAGTTATATGGTGGTATTATTTTTTATTCTGATCATAGCGCAGCGAATAAGCGGTTTAATGAGCAGTGATCGTATTTTAACTGATGGCCCGGTAGCGCAGTATGTATCGAGTGATACGATAGATTTTGCCAATTGGTTGC
>NZ_PNDJ01000287.1:0-361 GCF_005887255.1 Pseudoalteromonas sp. S1609
TTTAAAAACACATTTGATTCAGAAATTAGGGGCTCTGTAGAAAAAGGCGATGGAATGCCTTAAGTACCAGAAAAACAAGTTTCTTAATCATTAGGTGCCCAAGTGAATAACTATGTAGTTAATAGCCAAATACGTTAAGTATCGGATGCTAATGGTGACCTTTCTGACTCAGGCGTTAATGCGATTGATACCCGTTGTGTATGGGATTTAGGTGCTAAGTACTTAATTGTTGAAAATCAAAAAGTATACCTTAGCGTTGATAATCTGTTTGATATATCCTACATTGCTTACCTCTCAAATCGCGGTATTACTCCTGGTCATCGACGCTCAGTAGATATGTGGTAATCGTACAGATTTTAAT
>NZ_PNDJ01000288.1:0-350 GCF_005887255.1 Pseudoalteromonas sp. S1609
CAGTAAGAATGCTGAGATTTTTTCAAACCAAGTGAGTGATTAATAATGCTCGCCATCTGGAATCATAAAATGACGTGGGTTTTGCTGTGATAAGGAGTCAAGCAACTGCTGACGATAGAGCGGCGCAATAGTGTCATTAGTGATGTTGATAGGCCGACTATCACCTATGTGTTGGATTAGTCTGCCTGTATCTTGATGTGCAGATTGACCAATATAAATTGGATAACTCCGCTCGTCTAAAGTAACAGGTAATTCAAGAATGCTGGGTTAGTCCTTTTAAGTCTGGCTTTTATATATGCCTGTTATCGATTAGTTGGATAGCAACAACTTTCGCGCTCTGCTCTTCAGTG
>NZ_PNDJ01000289.1:0-335 GCF_005887255.1 Pseudoalteromonas sp. S1609
TAACTGTATTGGATTATAGGTTCCCCTGCCTTGTATGTACGGTTATTTGTTGATCGCCAAAGTGTTGCATAAATTCACAGTGCTCATATTATTCTCACTACAAGCTGTTGCGCGACTCGCTATAATCCTCTGACGAGCTACGCTGGTTGTACACGCCCCCCAGGTGCAGAAAAAGGAGCAGAGAGGTTTTGCTTTGAACCGGGTTGTCGTAATTGGTGAGCGTCACAAGAATGCCACGAATTAATTTTAAATTTATCTAAGTAATCAAGCGGGTTACTTAGTCGCCCAATTTGACTCGAGTTGGTGGGTGTATAAATGCAGCCCTCAATTCCACC
>NZ_PNDJ01000290.1:0-227 GCF_005887255.1 Pseudoalteromonas sp. S1609
AATGGCAATTAATAAACCCTCATCAATATAGAGCATAATTAACTGGCTTGCTCTGGCGAAAAAGCCAACAACAATGGGTTAGCCGATTGATTAAGCAACGCTTTTATTTCATTTTGCGCTTTTTTAAATTGGACTCGTAAAAGCGGCTTTAAATGTTTTTTAGAGTATTTATCTTGCTTAAAGTAACTTAATAAAGCATGCATATATACAGAATGGGTTTCACTGAC
>NZ_PNDJ01000291.1:0-228 GCF_005887255.1 Pseudoalteromonas sp. S1609
AGCAATTAACATTGCCTTTGCCAAGTCGCATCCTCGTTTTAAACTCTCCCCAGAAGTTAATGAAGAAGGCTATATCGCCTTTTTGTCCGTGCCTGTTGTTCATCAAAAAAAAGTGGTAGGTGTTATTGTTGTTCAACAGAAAATGGCGAGGGTATTTTCTCAAGAGGAGGAGTCGTTTTTTTTTACGCTTTCTGGGCAGTTAGATTCGCAATTAGCCCACGCCGATAT
>NZ_PNDJ01000292.1:0-225 GCF_005887255.1 Pseudoalteromonas sp. S1609
TCTTTACTCGTATACGTCACATTCTTACTTGTCACAATATCGAGGTATTTATCGCAATCAATGCGGGGCATTTGATTTATATTAAAACCACACGCAATATTACCTTCGATGATATACACATCTTGTGCTAGTGGCATACCGTTATTCCACTGCTAACTATCAAAGCGTGTGATCACACCATCAATGGCTTCACCTGCGGCAATATGAATAGTAGGATCTAAAAAC
>NZ_PNDJ01000003.1:0-48200 GCF_005887255.1 Pseudoalteromonas sp. S1609
CGCTGCCCGAAGGGTTCTGCCTAGGGGCGATTTACTCTTTGTTGCTCGGTTTTTACTTAGCCCACTAGGTTACAAACCTCGCGCCGCGATTAAACCGCCCCTAGTTTGAACAAATTTTAATCCGCAAAGGTCAACAGACCCTAAGCTTATTTATTTTTATTCGGCGACTAGCTGCTCGCTACGGTAAAAACCACTAGGCTTACTCAACAAGTTTACTAGTTCAGGTAACACGTCATCCATAGTTTGTTTCAGCTTCCATGGTGGATTTATCACTATCATTCCAGAGGCGGTCATACCATGTACTTCTGTATCTGCTTCGGTACCTAATTCAAATAATTGAATATTTTTAATTCCCGCGTCAATTAAACCCTGCTCCATATTATCAATACGTTCTCTGTCCACAACCGGATACCAGATCATATATGTACCCGTCGCAAAGCGTTGGTGGGCTTTGACAATGGTTTGTACTACCGTATTGTAATCGTCTTTTATTTCATAAGGTGGGTCTATTAACACACAGGCTCTGCGCGAGGCTGGCGGTAATAAACCAATTAAGCCCGCAAACCCATTTTCGCCGCGTACTCGAATAGAGCGCTTACCTTGCATGTTTTCTTCAAGTAATACCAAATCTCGCGGATGCAACTCAAAAAACCAGCCCTTATCTTGGCGGCGTAAAAAGTGTTCGGCGATTTTTGGTGAACCTGGGTAAAACGCCAGAGACGAACTTTCATTAAACGATTTTATTAACTCAATGTAGTCATTTAAGGCACCGTGCTGACTGGTATGTTGCCAAAGTTTTTCTATGCCATCTTGGTACTCTTGGGTTTTTTGCGCGTCTGGTGCTGCCAGCTCAAAAAAACCAGCACCCGAATGCGTATCGATATAGTCAAGCGGCTTATCTTTTATTGTTTGATAACCCAGCACTTGCGCTAACACTAAATGTTTAAGTACATCGGCAGGGTTACCCGCATGAAAGGAGTGTCTGTAACTAAGCATTATTTATTTTCGCCATACGCTGTTTAATAAAATTAGTGAACCATAAAGCACACTGCTTTGGCAATCGTCACAGCAAAAGCGGGTGTTTACGTGAACCATTTCTGAATGAAAAAGCCAATAGCATGAATTATCCCTTAACATAGAATAAAAATCACCTAAAACCAGTGTAAATGCTGGCAAATAAACACACTTTGCTTTACATTTGCATGACATTAATTACAGTTATATGGGCGCATTTATGAACAACAATACTCTTCAACAACTCGAACAACTGATCGACCAACTAATTACCCGTAATAATCAGTTGCAAACTGATATTACAGAGCTTAAAGAGCAAAACAGTAAACTGCTTGATGAAAATGAGTTATTACAGTTAGAAGCCCTTGAAAATGAAGAAAAACAAAAAGATGCAAGCACCACCTTGTCGTCATTATTAGATAAATTACAAAGCGCACAACAGGCAAGCTAATGTCTGAGCTGCAAAACCAGCGAGTCACTGTTGAATTGCTTGGTAAAGAGCAGCAATTTGCTTGTCCGGCTGGGCAAGAAGAGGCACTAAAAGCGGCCGCCAAAAATCTGAATGATTTAGTTGAACAAATGAAACAACGTTCAACTGTCAGAAACGATCAAAAAGCATTACTTATGGCTGCTTTGAATTTAAGCCACGAATTGCTTGAAGCAAAAACTCAAAAATCAGTTGAGCTTGAGCATCAAGATCAATTGATTGATAAGTTGAGTCAATACTTAAGCTCAAACTCTGAACACACTAAATAAAAGCGCATTTTGCGCTTTTATTGTTTTTACCGTCAAAATATAGCTAGAGAAAAAGATGCAACCACTTTTAACTAAAGCTCAAAAAATAGGTAAGTGCTTACTGCCTTTAATCTGCCTATTTATACATACAAAAAGCAATGCAGCAGTTGAGTGGCAATCGTTATCGGCTAATATTCAATTTATCAAGCAGCCAGATAGGTTACGTTTTTACGACTCTAATCAAGTGTTAATTCAGGGCAGTGAGTGTGCCTTACTGGTAGATGCCAGTGGTAACTTTGCAGCAGTAGAACAACTGGTTACCGAACTAAAACAACAGCTAAAGACGCCTTTATGTTACTTAGTTGCCACTCATTTTCATGACGATCACTTGCTGGGTATGGCGGTTATGCAGCATTACTTCCCAGACGCAAAACTGATTTCTCACCAACAAGTCGCTAACGACTTTTCGCGTTATCAGCAAGCATTAACAGATAAGCTAGAGGGGTTCGAGAAAAGCATTGAGCTGAGCTATCAGCGATTAGCCACCTTACCCGATGCAGAGCAAGCTCAATGGCGAGAAAAGCTCACTCGCGCTAAAACACGCTTATTTCGCTGGCAGAATTATCAACTAACACCACCAAAAATGAGTATTAGTGAGCCTAAAACATTAGATTTAGGAAATTATGTATTAACTATCAACCCGTATCAGGCACATACTAATGGCGATTTAACATTACTTGCTGACAAGGGTAAAACCTTAATAGGTGGTGATATCATTGACTGGCTCCCCTACCCAGGGCATGGCAAGCTTAAGCAATGGCAAAGTTTATTAAAAAAATATATAAATAATAATACACTGTCACTTTTTATTCCTGGCCATGGCAATTTAGTCGATAAAGTTAAATTAAAACAGTCACTCACGTTTTTAGAAGCAATTACGGAGCATGTTAAAAACAACCCTGAAGCCAGTATTGAGCAATTACAAAAAAACTTCCCAAGTGAAGCACTAAAACCTTACCAACAAGAACCACTTGATATAAAATCAAGTAACTTATTTTTGCAATCGGGATTACTTCGCGCTAAAAACAGTCAATAACTGAACACAATGGATTGTGTTAAAATATGGAAATATATTTTTTAAAAAGGAACAAAATGCGTCACCTGATCTTATGCTTTGCCATTGTATTGCTATGTAGCTGTAAAACCACACAGCCAGAGATCATTGCGCCTGTAGTCCCTGCACCTGTAGAGCAAAAAACCGCACAATCAAACACGCCGACCTCTACAAACACCAAAAAAATCATTAATAAAAAAACAATGCCTAAAGCCCTAAAAGTAACTCAACCAACTGACTTATGGGCACATATTGCTGATAACTTACATTTACCGGTTGAGCAAAATCAGGCGTTAAAGAAACGCATTAACTGGTATTTAAAACAACCGAATTATTTAAAAATAGTGTCTCGCCGTGCAGAGCCTTTTTTATACCATATAGTAAAAAAAGTAGAGCAAAAGCAGCTCCCCATGGAACTGGCATTACTGCCATTTGTAGAAAGTGGCTTTAGACCTACCGCACGCTCAAGTGAGCACGCTGTGGGTGTATGGCAACTGGTTGCAGCAACTGCACATCATTTTGGGGTTAAATCAGATCAATGGTACGACGGACGCCAAGATGTATTGGCCTCAACCGATGCAGCACTAGATTACTTAAGCTATTTACATAAACGTTTTGATGGTAATTGGTTGCATGCACTTGCGGCCTATAACACCGGTGAAGGCCGAGTTAAACGCGCTATAAAACGCAATCAAAAGCGAGGGAAGTCAACTGATTTTTGGGCATTAACCCTACCAAAAGAAACCGCTGACTATGTACCAAAACTGTTAGCACTAAGCTATTTAGTAAAGCACCCTAAAGCAAAGTTTAAACGGCCAAAGCTTCCTTACAAAGCACTGACCACCTCGTTAAATGTGGCAAAACAGTTCGACTTTTCAATTATGGCCAAGCTCTCTGGCATGGGTGTAAAGCAACTACATGCCCTCAATCGAGGTTATTTAAAAAACCAAAGCTCCTCCCACGGCCCGCATACTTTGTTACTTCCTATTGAGCAACAAGCTTTACTAAAAAACCGTTTTTTTAAAGCCAATTTTGCAGGCGAATACATAGTCAAAAAAAATGACACACTATACGGTATTGCTAGGCATTTTGGCTTGCCTTTAAAGACACTAAAACAGCTCAATAATAAGCAAAATAACTTTATTGGTGTTGGCGAAAAACTTATTTTAGGAGAGCCTCAAACGTTACCTGAATCACTCACTATTAACTATAAAATAAGCCCTTACTTGGAACAAAAAGAGACCGTCATTCCAACCATCGAGGTAGATTACCACGTTAAGCCCGGTGATAACCTGTGGAATATAAGTCAGTTGTATGGCGTTGCTCATAGCGATTTAGCACGTTGGAATAAGTTATCAGCATCTAGCGTATTAAAGCCTGGGACTCAGTTAGTTTTATTTATACCCCAAGCTGCGACACCTAAAACCACACCGGCTAAAAAAGATCTGTTACTCGACTTACAAAATACATTAAATCATCCCCGTTAAGTTTCTAAAGCGCAGTATTTCGCGTAAAATTGCTTTTTAATTTATTTAAATCTTAAAGAGACATGCATGCAAATCAGTAAAAATTCGGCCGTTGAATTTCATTACACCCTTAGCGAAGCCGGTGAGCAAATAGAAAGTAGCCTTAACGACGCGCCATTAAGTTACATTCACGGCAGCGAAGGCATGCTACCCGGTTTAGAAACCGCACTTGAAGGTAAAACTGCTGGTGATAAATTTAGCGTAACGTTATCTCCAAGTGAATCATACGGCGAGCGTGTTGATGATTTAATTCAGCGCATTCCGCTTAAGCATTTACAAGGCGATGTAAAAGTGTGGAAGCCAGGTATGACTGCAATGGTGCAATCAAATCAGGGTCGCCATCAAGTGACTATCGTAAAAGTAGGCCGCTTTAATGCTGATTGTGATTTAAACCACCCATTTGCTGGTAAAACACTGACCTTTGATGTTGAGATTGTATCCGTTCGTGAAGCAACAAGCGAAGAAATCTCTCATGGCCATGTTCATGCTGAAGGTGGTTGCGGCCACGCACATTAATTGCTAGTTAAAGGAACAAGTATGTCAAAAGTTGCAATAGTAACCGGTGGTTCTAAAGGCATTGGTTTTGCTGTGGTACAGCGATTATTAGCTAACGGCTATCAGGTTCATAACTTAGATATTGAGCCCAGTGAGAGTGGTGTTTTTCATCAATGTGATGTTAGTAATGTAACCGCCGTACGCCAGTGCATACAAGCTATTATTGACAAGACACAACGCATTGATGTACTTGTTTCAAATGCTGGCAAGCACCTAAGTGCCACAATTGAGCAAACCGATGAAGCGACATTTGATGCGTTAATGGCACTGAATGTTAAAGGTGCGTACGCGGCTATACAAAGCGTATTACCAGCTATGAAAGCACAACAAGATGGCGCTATTGTATTAATTGCCTCAGACCAAGCCATTATTGGCAAACAAAACTCATTTGCTTATAACTTAACTAAACATGCATTGGCTTCAATGGCTAAAACCACCGCCTTAGATTACGCAAGTTTTAATATTCGCGCTAATGCAGTGTGCCCTGGCACTATAGAAACGCCGTTATTTCATAATGCAATTGATGCATATTGTAAAAGAAGTGGTGCTAACAAAGCCGATATTGTTGCAGAAGAAGCCGCATTACAACCACTCAACCGTTTAGGTCAAGCCGATGAAGTTGCTGCACTGGTAAGCTTTTTAGTAAGTGCAGATGCCAGCTTTATTACTGGTAGCTTACAACGTATTGATGGCGGCTACACAGCACAATGAGCACTAAAATTATTGACCCGCATCTGCACTTTTTTAATTTGCTGGAGGGTCAATACACTTGGCTACAAGGTGCGAACCCACCAGCTTGGTCTAACTTAGATAAAATAAAGCAGCCCATCAGCGCTGCTGAACTGATCAAAAGTACTAACTTTGAACTCGCAGGTTTAGTGCACATAGAGGCAGGCTTTGATAATAACCAGCCTGTTAAAGAATTAAACTGGTTAGCCAGACATATTAAAACTATACCTTATAAAGCAATTAGCTTTGCAACAATTAACCAGCCAAATAACGCATTTAAACTAGCACTTCAGCAGCTAGAACATCACTCTCTTGTAGGCATTAGAGATATCACTGAAGGTCATGATGCCGAGCGCTTATTGAGCCCTCATTGTCTCGATAACCTGCGGCACTTGAGCCATTTAAAGCTGCATTTTGAAGCCCAATTTGAAGTAGAAAACCTCAACATCACCGAGCGGCTCATTTCTTATGCCAACCAAGTTAGTGACTTACAAATAATCATTAATCACGCAGGGCTTGCACACAACCTTGCTAACTGGGCAACTGCAATTGAGCTACTTGCAAAACAGCCTAATGTTGCGATTAAGTTTTCAGGTTTTGAATTACTAATGCTTAATAGCGAGCAGCAAAACCAATGTTTTAAACATATTTTAAAGCATTTTGGTATGCAAAGAGTGATGTTTGCTAGCAACTTCCCCGTGTGCCAAATTAATATTAACTACAACGAGTTATGGCAACATTATCGCAGCCTGTGTAGCGACGATCTTACATGGCAATATTTGAGTTACAAAAATGCTGCAAGCCTCTATCAACTCTAAATGAAAACCGCTATATTTAGCTCAACAGTTTAAAAAACGAGCATGCGTATGGCCATTTTTAATCCATCTTCTCTTAAATACACATTACTCTCTTGCTCGCTAGCCGCTGTATTAACAGGTTGTGGCGGTGGAGGTAGCGACAATGCGACCAACCCAACAACTAATAATAGCGGCTGGACTCCAGGTGTATTTGCCAGTTCAGGGCAATTTAAAGGTCAATGCCAAGCAATTAATGAAAAAAACTGGCTACGCTCTTGGAGTAACGAAACCTACCTATGGTATGACGAAGTTATTGATACCAACCCCGCATTAACATCAGGCGTTATTGGTTACTTTAATACTTTAAAAACGGAGCAACTGACTGAGTCAGGTGCGAAAAAAGATAATTTTCACTTTAGTTTGCCGACCGATGAGTGGCAAAGACAAAATCAATCCGGTCTAAGCTTTGGTTATGGCTTTAATGTAAAAATAATTGCCAGTAGCGCGCCACGCCAAGCAGTTGTTAGCTATACCGAACCAAATACCCCAGCTAGTAATCAAAATATTATTCGTGGTTTTGAGCTTTTAGAAGTTGATGGCGTTGATTTTATTAACACCACCTCATCGAGTGAGGTAGATATTATTAATGCAGGTTTATTCCCCGATCAAACGGGTAAAGTTACCGAGTTTGTATTTAGGGATATCAGTACTAATGAAAATCGCACAGTGACACTCACGTCTCAAAACATCGAATCGCAACCAATAATGAATGTGCGTACCGATTTAGCCGATGGTGATGTGGGTTATTTTCAATTTAATAGCCACAACGCCATAGCTGAAACACAGCTTTATAACGCCTTTAACCAACTCGCTGCCAGTAGCATTAAAGATTTAGTCATTGACGTGCGCTATAACGGGGGGGGGTTATTACAAATGGCTAGCCAAGTAGGCTACATGGTGGGGGGCAGTAACACGCAAGGTAAAATATTTGAACGGACCATATTTAATGATAAATACCCTAATACCAACCCCGTCACAGGCCAAGCACTGACGCCGATGCCTTTTACAAATCGTTTTGTCGGCTTTGAAAATAATCCTGCAATTGTAGCGGGCACGCCGTTACCCACCTTAAACTTAGAACGGGTATTTGTACTTACCACCAGCAGTACTTGCTCGGCTAGTGAGGCTATAATTAATGGGCTGCGCGGAGCAGATGTTGAAATTATTCAGATAGGCGCAGGCACCTGCGGTAAACCGTATGGTTTTTACCCTACCGACAACTGCGACACCACTTATTTTACTATTCAATTTACTGGCGAAAATAACAAAGGTTTTGGTGAATATTCAGATGGCTTCGCACCGCAAAATACCATTGATGACGCACGCCAACCGGTTCGTATTGCTGGTTGTGCTGTTGCCGATGACTTTACTAAGCGCTTAGGTGATGCTAGTGAAGACTTATTAGGTACAGCGCTGAGCTATAGAGAAAGCGGTAATTGCCCTGCCCCAAGCTCAACAAATAGTGTTCTTGGTTTTGCGCCCATAATCGCCACCGATATCCCAGAAGTAAAAGATATGCGAATTCAAACCATGCTAAAACAAAATATTATTCTTAGTGATAACATGAGATAAGCAATGAACAAATTACTAGTAATAAGCATGACTGCAGCGACATTAGGGTTAACGGGGTGCTTAGCACAAAGCTCAGAGCCCACACCTAAGTTGCAACATGCGTTACTAATCGAGCCCAATAGCGCTAAAGTAGCCGACGCAATTGCGCAACTGCTGCATAGCTCGCAGGTTCAATTAGCCGACGATGTTTTTGTCACCTCAAGCACAGTTACGCTTGAGCGACTTAATCATAAAGATCCTCAGGGAAATCCGATTATGGGCAAGCAGCTCAATATGCCGGATCAGTTTGAACTAATGATTAAAGGTAAGCAATGTTTTATCCGACATTTAGATAGTAAAGCTACTGAGCCACTACCTGGTGTTAGTTGCAAGGCGATATACTAATATATTATAGAGCGCTGGCCGAACGTGGTTTCTCAAGCCTGTTAAGCTTTTTTACTTTTTATGAACAAAAATAATTATTGTTATTTTTTGGTGGAATACTTAATTACATCTATAGTTAAAATGCTCATGGAGTAAATAAGAAATTTTAAATTTAAAACAGGACTTTTATCATGAACGATCTTAGCTTTCGCGTTATCCCAAACGAAAATGACTCTTGGGAGTTTATTTCTAAATCAGGCTCTAGCGCTGAAGATATTAAAATCAACTATAAAGAACTCACTACAGGTGGAAGCCTGAACTTATATTATGAGTTAGCAAACGAATCGGAGTGGACTTTTTCTGAAAATGGCAGCTATTTTTCAGATGCTAAAGATAACTTTAGTTACCAACTAAATAGCCTTGTTGCCAATGAAGGGAAGTCATTAATTATTACAATTTCTAGTATTTTACCGCATCAAGCCTTATCTCAGGAGTTGAACAAACTATTGGCTGAGAATCCAAAAAAAGTAGTATCAGGGCAGTTGGATCAACGTACAAATTATGAAATTAATTTTCGATTAATTGCAAAAAAGAGCACTGACGTTAACTCTCTTATGCGTTATTTTTCGCAAGACCCACGCGTTATAATTGAAGATATGGAGCCACACTAGTACAGAGCTTACTCTGCGCTATTTTTTACTGGACATAAAAAGTTATAATGCTCTTTACCTATTAAGCTCATCAGCTTATTTTCAGAGCATAACCCCTTAAACCATTGTAAACGGTAAAAAACTGGGCTCCACCCCAAATTTATACTTTGCTCTATTGATGCTAACGCCGAGTATTTTTCATTCAACAAGCTTTGTAGCATTGCTTTAACAAAGTATGCCTCTGCCAAATTAGAATTAGTAGCTAACAGCTGTTCAATCTGGTTCATTGCTTGTTGATTTCTATCTAAATGAATCAACACTTGTGCTTTTTCAAGTTGTTCTGCAACGTTCTGCGACGAAGAATCAAGCTGCTTATTGACTTCTAAATATAAGCTTTCGGCCTCTGTAAAGCGGCCCTTAAAATGAAGTAAATCGGCATAGTTAAGTTGTAAGGTAGTTGTTTTGGCATCTAACATCATCGCTTTTTGAGCAAAATTTAATGCATCGACAAACTCACCTTGTAGAGAAAGAGTAATTGAATAATTACTATAAATAGAAGCGCTTTGCCGCCCCGAATCTATCAGTTTTTGGTAGTTATTCTCTGCAGCCTTCAAGTCACCCGATAACAAATATACATCAGCGACTGTTTTTAGCGTTACAATATCGTTAGGGTTATAACTTAATACCTCCTTTAAATATTTTAATGCGTTAGCACGTTTCCCCGATGTGAGATACGCTATTGCAAGGTTTCTTGTCGCTAATAAAGTTGGCCTTATTTTATATGCCATTTTCGCATGCTTTAAAGATTCTTCAAGGCGACCTATACGCTTAAAATAAATAGCCAAAATAGTTTCTCTTTGGTATTCCTCTAATGATGAGTTTTGAATTCTGCTAATAATTTTTTCGGCTTTAATGTGCTCCCCCGTTTGTTGATATATTTCAAGTAGGTCAATTAAATAAGCAGGACTGTCACTGTATGAAGTTGGCGCTCGTTCAAGTTGAAATTGTAACTTTGTTATGAGCGCTACATTTTTGGAAGACTTATAAAGTCGTAAAATTATTTTTCGGTATAAAGGATATAAAGGCTTAAAATCTGGCTGTTGCGATAACAAGGCTTCAGCCATGGCACGTTGCTTTTGAGTACTACCTAAATCATTCGCAGTTAGGGTAACTAAAGATACATATTGCCTGATAAACTCATCTGACAATAACAGTTCCCTATTTGACAGGATGCTTGGGCTAAGCAAGTTTTGTATTGAAGATAGTGTTGAGTTATAAATATTTAGATAGCTTTCTTTATTTGTTGCACTTCGGGTTGTGCCTACCATTGTGGCGTTTTTATCTAATTCGTTTAGTGTAAAGTCACAAGACAAAAGACTACAATCTAATACAGGAATCAGTAGCTTAGTAGCTCTTAGCGCAGCAGCTAAATTATTTAGGCCTGCATCATTACCAAGTATTAATTGTGTTTGTGTAACTTCCTTGCTCGAAATTAAAGCAAACTTGCGATCCGCAAGTACATATTCGGTTATTGCATCTTTGACGCCAAGACTAAGTAAGCGCTTTTGTGTATCCGTAACTTGGCTACTCACTGTAAATTCTACTGGCATCAAAGCTATCTTCTCTATCAGTTTCGATGAATACCAAAGCCAGCTCCCCGCACTCAATAACAGACAAAGAACCACAGTAAGAAATAATCTTCTATTGAAAAAACGTTTACTTACGTTGTTATTATTTTGATAGCTTTTAACATCTACAGTCAGGCTTTCAAAACTAAGTGAGTCTAAAATCCGCCTAAACTGAGATGCTACGGCACGAGCGCTTTCAGGTCGTTTATCAACTTTGAATGCTAATAATTGTTTAAGTAAAGGCACTAAATCGGCAGATAACTCTTTGATCGATTCATAACTTGCGCTACAAGGAAATGACATTATTTGTTTTGCTAAATCTTGCCCTATATTACTCGATGCTTGTTTTGAATAGGCATGGTAGCCTGTTAATAATTGATAAGCTATTAGCCCTAGTGAAAACAAATCACTACGAAAATCCATAGTTTGATTATTCAATTGTTCAGGCGACATTGCCTTTAAACTGCCATAATCAGTGCCTATATTTGTCGCTTCAGCCCCTTTAATTTTTGAGATACCAAAATCTGTTATTTTAACTGTGTCTTCATCACTAACTAATACATTGGCAGGTTTCAAATCGAGATGTAGTATGCCTTTATCATGAATTGCAGCTAGGCCATCGCTGATATGAATAAGTATTTCTAACTTTTTAGTAAGAGTGAGACTCTGTTCTTTCATTAAATGGGCTAAGGTCGTTCCTTTAACATACTCCATTTCTAATAAAATTTGTTCATCCCGATGAATTATCTTATAAAGCTGCACTATATTTGGGTGATTTAAGCTTGCAATTAACTTTGCTTCGATGATGGCTCGCTCAGTATTATCTCCAGCTAATTTCATAACTTTGAGGGCTACTTGTCTATTCAACTCTAGATCTGTTGCAAGGTATATCGTACTCATTCCTCCTTGCGCCAAAACTTGTATTTGTTTGTAATAATCCTCTAACACAAACTGTTCGATCCATCATATGTAAATAATTAGTCTAGTATTTAATGTTAATTAAATGCAAAGTCAATATATACAATATGATAGTGTAATATTATTTACTAAAAGACCAAAAGAGAGCTGTATGGCTATACTGACTAAGTTAAACTCAAATATGAGCTTTTATCTGCGCGACTTTCATCGTTTTGGTCGGCTAGCCCACTCTGTTGACACCTTATTAAACTACCCAGAAGTGACACGTATTCATGCTGTAATAGAGTGGGTTAAACCACACTGGTACATTCGTGACTTAAGCAAAAATGGTATTTGGCTAAACGGTAAACGACTTGATAAGCAAACCAATTCCGTATTAGCCCTAAATGATCGCATCAGCTTTTCAGAAATAAATAACTTAGATTACCAGTTAACTTCTATCGATCCACCAAGAGACCTTTTACTACCGGTCAATGGAACAAATACACATTGTATGTTGCTCGAACCTTATCATTTTTTACCCGATAGCCAACACCCCAAAGCTGTTATTTATTACGACCCTGAGAGACTCTCTTGGTGTTATGAAAATACAGAAACTCACCAATTAACACTCTTAAAAGATGGCCAAAAAATAACAATTGCAGAACAGCAGTGGCAGTTTTTTCAAGCAGAAATGGCATCACAAGAAAACACGCTGAATTTAAGTCCTACGTCTATTAATAACCTTAAATTTATGTTCAGTTTAAGCTTAGATGAAGAGCAAACCGAATTAAAAATAAGGCAACATAATAAATTAGTTGACCTAGATGTTCGCTCTCACCACTATCTTACTTTATTGCTGGCTCGTAATAAATTGACTGATATCAAAAATAAATTTGAGCCTGATGTACAGGGCTGGGTACAAGTTAAGAAATTAGCACGCGATCTCGGTATTAATGAGAGCCATGTCAATATTCAGATCCACCGTGCGCGAAAACAGTTTATGGACTCTTTCAATAATATATTATCTGCTGATATTTTGATTGAACGTAAACGAGGTAAAGTTCGTTTTGCAGGGACGTACTTTACAATTGTAAAGGGGGCGAATTGTGAATCAACAGAGCCTAAAAATTAAGAAATGGCTGTGGCAACGAGCTGAGCTACAGCCATTCACTGGTCGATTACTGAGCTATTATTTGTAGCGAACAATTGTAGCGAACAGCCTTATTTATCAATGATTTAAATTCAAGGCTAAATGCCACAAGCGACTCTTCCATAGGGTAACAAGCAATACACTTGTCAAGCTCTTCAGTAAGCTGATTAAGCATACTAACTGATATTGGATTTTCAGCCTCTACGCCATATTGATGCTTCCAAAACCGCTGTAGTATAGGAGCATCATTTAACATAGTTATATACTCATAACCATCATGCCAAAGCTCATCTGTCAAAGAGCATTGAAATTCAGGCTCATCGAGATGAAATGTTGTAGATGATAGAACGATCTTTCTCATTATTATCTATTCCAAAATTGACATTAAAAACAGTTTCCCGGTGCACCATTTAGTTCAGGGAACTGAGTAACAACCTCTCCATTTGGCTTAATTATCAAGCGGGCGCACTTCTCTTGCTGAGTACCAACTACCATCCCTAGGTTAGCATCATACCTAATACGAGAATCAGGCTGTACTGTTCGTGATTTATTAGTTGCATTTTGTACTTGTTCGCAAAATTGTTGTGCATCTTGAATTGTTGCACAATACTGAGGCAAAAATTGACTGGCTTGTACACCTGCAGTGCAATGCCTTTGCTGAATATGAGCAAAAGATTGTGCTGTTACATCACATATTGGGTCTGCAGCCGCCTGAGTTGCAGAAATAAATAGGTAACTGATAAAGCTGCTATAGATAACCGAATTAATTAATTTCATTACTGTCTCCTTTGCAATCTAAATTGATAGGAAGTCACTCTTCCTTTCTCAATCTAGATACTAGGGAGAAATATTCCATAACAAAGTATTACACAGTGCAGGTAATACTTCGTAATAACAATCTCTAATTAGAAGACCTATCTTTTGGTGACTTGGTTGATATACCAAGTACACACTTACTTACATGATGTAACACAACTAAAAGGAAACGAGGATGTCTATTTATAAATTATTAGTTAAAAACGACTCAACTAACCCAACACGATTTGCAATTTTCCAAGAAAAGCCATCATTAGATGTTGGCGGTAATGTATTCACATTAGCTTGGTTTAGCAAGTATGCATATCAAGGAACAACTGCCGAATTTGCTTGGGAAATTGACTACAGTGCAATTTGGTCAAGACCAGGTCAAGAGCTTCGCCCTGGCGTTATCTGTAAAACATCACAATCAAAACGAGTTGATTTAGATGGTGCGAATACAGTCACTTTAGGCTACGACAATGTTAATGATGCCTTTAACATGAGCTCTCCTGTAAAAGGTAATAGTGGCAGTATTTTTACAAATTGTGACGAGACAGTACCTAATTCAAACACCACTCCATCAGCTGCTGCGGGTATTGGTATTGCTATGAGTGGTGCGGGGACTTTTTTAGTCAGTACGCAACCGAATATGAATTTAACATGGACACCCAAGCCTAAATATTACCTTGTTGCTGGTAACTTCAAAACTGGCGAAATTTTAGATACGCAAACAATCATGAACAGTGGCAGAGCTCTCGAAATTCCATATCAAGGAATTTTAACGCAGAGCGCAACCTTAAATAGCCAAAATGTTTTAGTACTAAATTAATGCTAATTTGTGTGCGCTAATTAATGGCGCACACATTAATTGGAGGGAATCAAATATGGCTGCTCTAGATAATCAACATACTTATGATATAGATAGTTTATTATTTGCAATGCAACAAAAAAACTTAGTGTATAACTACGACTTTCGTTATTTTAGTAATCAAACGAATACACAACCTATTAAGTATAACCACCCCGATGGCTGGATATACAGTGATCCAGGTAATGGTTCACAAATTAGTTCAGAAAATAACGGCTGTCGAATCGTTACCAGTACAGAAGAAAACGCCACAATGAGCTTTCGACAAAATATTCACGAGTTTCCAAGATGGAAAGAAACTCTATGTTCTGAACACATTAGCTGTGTGGCACAGTTAAATGTTAAAGGAACAGGCGAGCTACACTTTTGCTTGTCAGACGGTATTACATATGTCCAAAGAACATACACAATCCAAAACAGCCAAGAACTCAATATATCTACCGAATTAGAAATTGCAATGGATGCAAAAACTGTTTTTGTTGAACTTTCGTGCTCTTCCCCGTCTGTCGTTATTTCTGTAAAAAAAATATTCGCAAACAAGGGCTATATAGCTTTAGCTAGTCTGCCTTGTATTGTTGCAGGTGTCATTGGTGAGCGAAAGCAGTACGTAGCAACAGAACAAGCACCAGCAGAAGAACTACCTCTATGTACTATACCAATTGCATTGAACAGTGATCAAACACGGCTAAACTCGGTTATTAACTATCGCTTCGGCAAGCAAGGTGAATTTTCTTTATTACCTGATTTTAGAGGATATTTCAGTCGTGCTTGGGATAACTCAGCCGGTAGAGATAAAAATGCCAAACAACGTAAAATGTCAGGCGATTCGAATAATATTGGTGACCTAGTGGGTACAACAGAGCCCGATATATTTAAAGAGCATCAACATACCATTACTTTTAAGCCTGTGAATATGCTTAATCCTGAAAAAGGAAGTCCAGCCTATGGTGTTAATCTTGCAGCGAGTACTCAAACTCAGATCACGACAGAGGGTGACCTTGAAACACGTCCAATCAATATTGCAGAATTATTTACAATTAAGTGGGCTTGATATCTTTTAGGAAGGTGTGCCAGAGCAATGACTAACTATACTTTAAAAGTTAAAAATAACTCCAGCAATGCAACTAGTTTTTGTGTATTTATGGCCTTACCTGAAGAGCAAGCCCAAAATAGTTCGTTCTATACACTTGCATGGATGGTCAAATATGCTGAACCAAATACGATGATAAGATTTTCATGGAGCGATATCTTCAATGTTATTTGGTCACAACCTGGAAGACATTTACAATCTGGCGTTATTTGCGATGTTAGGGAACCTAATTTTTTATCATTAAGTCGAAGCATTAAAATAAACGCCGCTGCATCTCAATGTCTTAACATTAACCCACCTGAAAAAGGATGTACGACATTACAATATAATAAAAAGCAGCTAACTTACTGTTTTAGCAAACTTGAAAAAAGCAATAATGATCAAATAACGATCAACTGTGATTCTGAAGTACCTAACTCAAAGACTACATCCCCTCACATTGCTGCAGGTATTGGAATAGGGCTTTCGGGTTCAGGGTTATTCTTAGTTAATACCCAACCTAATTTGGCATTTATGTGGCCTGTACCACCTTTTAAGTTTTATTTATCTTTTGGTTCCGTTAAATGGGGAGAAATAATTGACCGCGAACCATGGCTAGAGAGAGCTGTACTCGTTTCATTTAATGATACTACCGAATGTGAAGCCATCTTAAACATTAACAATCGCCTCAAAGTAATCAGGTAATACCCCGATTAACGGGGCATTACACAAACGATTTACTTTATCTCAACACGTTGTGAGCGCATTACAATTTCATCGTTAAGCTCAATCCCAAGACCTGGTTCTTCTGATACTTCAAAAAAGCCATTTTTAGGTTGTGGATCTTGTAAGCACAGCTCTCTGTTCCACTTTTTAATCGCATAAGTATGATGTTCATGAATTAAAAAGTTAGGGATCGCTGTTTCTAAATGTAATGCTGCCGCGGTTGCAACCGGCCCACCACACACGTGTGCCTGAATACGCACGTCAAAAATATCTGCGTAATCACATACTTTTTTAGTTTCAGTAAAGCCACCACATAAACCAATATCTGGCTGTAGTACATCAATGCTTTGATCTTCTAAATATGGACGCACGCCCCAACGGTTATATAAGCGCTCGCCGCCTGCAATAGGCACAGCCACTTTATCAGCCACTTTGGCATGTAATGAGTGGTTTAAATAATTCACCGGCTCTTCAAAATACATACAATCAAATTCTTCTGCAATCTCACCAATTTGAATTGCTGATGTCGCACCAGGTAAACTGTGGCATTCAAAAATAATGTCAACTTCATCACCCACAGCTTCACGAATAGCCTGCATACGAGCGCGGTATAGTTTCATTTCTGGGCGAGAAATAATATTTGTGCGATCGTAATAGGTGTTGCCGTCTTTATCGTATTGAATTGGGTCAACCTTTACCGCATCGTAACCTTCCGCTACTGCTTTTAGTGCCGCTTCGGCATATTCTTGTGGCTGTACCAGCGCTTTAAACTCACTGTCCCAGTCAAACTGTAACTGCGATGCATAAGTACGTAGTTTGTCGTTAACTTTACCACCAAGCAACTGATACACAGGTAAACCCAATGCTTTACCCTTTATATCCCAAAGCGCAGTATCAATCGCACTCATTGCAGCATAAACTACCGGCCCACCACCTAAACCCCAAAAGCTTTCACGCAACATACGTGACCATAGTTTTTCAGTTTGAAACGGGTCATGGCCAATTAAAAAGGCATCGGCCATTTCTTTGATCATCGCAGCGGCAGCGCTGTGACCTAAGTCATAAGCAAGACCGGCTTCACCTACACCGCTAATCCCTTCATCGGTATGAATGCGAACAAATACCGGCGTCCATGCAGGACGCTCAGGACAATGAATGTCAAAGACTTCAACGCGATTTACTTTCATAAAAAATTCCTTATTAACCTTTATCGGTTATTTTGCAAAACTTGGGTCAAGACGATACGCTTTTCGTAACATGGCAGGCCATGCTAGCTGCCCCCCAGTACTGCCGCTGTGAACAACGTTCGCTTGATTATAAATGTTATCAATAATAGCTTGTGGTACTGCAATCGCTTCTTGTGCACTTGATTGAATAGCTAACTGTATTTCACAGGCACGTTGAAGGTCATAAAAGCGCATAAACGCATCACCTACTGTTGGCCCTACCGTTAAGCCGCCATGATTCACCAATAGCATATGGTTGGTGCTACCTAAATCTGTTTGCAGACGTTTACGCTCATCATCATTCACCGCTAGGCCTTCATAACCATGGTATGACAGAGAGGGTAATGAAAACATCGAATACTGACTTAACGGTAACAGCCCTTCTTTTTGTGTTGCAACTGCAATGGTTTCTTTAGTGTGTAGGTGTATTACGCAATGGGCATCCTCGCGTACTTCATGAATGGCACTGTGAATAGTAAACCCCGCAGGGTTAATATCAAATGGAGTATCGTCAATAATGCGGCCATTTAAATCAACTTTAACTAAGTTAGATGCAGTGATCTCATCAAACGTTAAACCGAACGCGTTTACTAAATAATGATCCGTACCTGGTAGGCGAGCAGAAAGGTGCGTATAGATTAAATCCCCCCAACGAAAATGGTCAACTAATCGATAACATGCGGCTAAATCAACACGTAGTTGCCACTCTTGTTCTGACACTTTATTTTTTAAATCGAGCTGGGGTAAATCAAACATAACAAGCCTTTTAAAACACAGCATAGCGCTAGTGATTGTAGATGTTTAGAAGTCTAAATGAGTATTCGCATGATGGCAATCACCAAATAAAAAAGCCACACAAAGGTGTGGCTCTTTTAAGGTCTCGTTAGCGATTATTGTACTTTTGATAGGTAATCGGCAATCGCTTCAAACTCTTCATCAGTCACAGTCGCAACCATTGCTTTCATTGCCATAGACATACCGTTGTTACGAGCGCCTGACTTAATGTCTTTCATTTGCGCTACTAAATACTCTTTGTTTTGACCATTTAGCTTAGGGTACATCGCCATGATAGGTGCTTTACCATCTGCACCATGACATGTTTGACAGTTTTTAGCGGTATAAAGTGCAGC
The DNA here is from genome assembly GCF_005887255.1 of Pseudoalteromonas sp. S1609. Classification (GTDB taxonomy): domain Bacteria; phylum Pseudomonadota; class Gammaproteobacteria; order Enterobacterales; family Alteromonadaceae; genus Pseudoalteromonas. The sequence continues at coordinate 18,611 of NZ_PNDJ01000003.1, forward strand.
GCCATCAGCAGCGGCGGCTGAAAATGAAAAACTTGCGGCTAAACCAATACCCGCGCCTAATAAAAGTGTTTTTATCTTGCTCATTGTATTTACTCTTCTTTTTTACGGTTAAAAAAAACGGTTGTGATAATTGTAGTCAATAAATCTTTAAAAAGCATACGTCCTTGATAAGGTTTGACGATCAATCAGAACAAATACGTGTATCCCTCATAAAACAAATATTAGCTTGCCTTAGCTGAGCAGATACTTAATAACACCTTACCAAATAAGATCGTCTGGTACTTCAAAATCAGCGTACGGATCGTCTTCGTCCTTGGCTTTGTTCTCAGGTTCAACATGAAACACAATATACTTTTCATCAACCTCAGCCACTTTGCGTGCAGGCTCGTCTTCTAATACGTAAAACTGGCCTTCTAATACACAAATTGCTAAACGTCCGCCCGAGAGCGCCTTTTGCGTTTGCTCATTCACATCAAGGCCCTTTACTTTATTTTCATAAGTAAAGTTAAAGGTACGCTCACCACGAATTGACTCTTGATTGTGATGCTCTAAAATTTGCTTAACACGGGCTACCTGCTCACGTTGCTTTAATTCTTCTTGGCGCGTTTTGTTAAGCTCTTCGGCTTTTTGCTGCTGCTCAAGCTTGGTTTGCTGAATATGCTTTTGCAAATCATTTGGGTTGCTTGTCGCTCCCTTCTTTTGCTTTTTCTGTTGCTTGCGCTTTTCTGATTTAGCAACTTTGGCTTTATGTGATGTTGTTAAACCAGCTTGGAGCAATTGCTCTTGTAGTGACCCCATGGCGTGTTCCCACTAAAAACGAATATTAATGCTATTTTAATCACCAACGAGCGTAAATAACAGCGCTATTGGTATTAATCTAACAAACTACTGAAAACAAAGCATGATTTAGCGCAATAAAGGTTAATTTATGAAAACCCTAGCAGTTTTGTATATAATGCGACTCAACTAATAAGCAATGTTAACGGCAGTCAATGCGCTTATCTCACTTACTCCTTTGTTCTGTTTTTATTTTTTTTGTCTTATACGCACCACAGCCATTATTAAGTTTATTTGCCACCGAATTTAATGTAGCGCCTGCCATTGCAGGCAGCTTAATGACTGCCACTATACTGCCTTTAGCCATTGCCCCTTTGGTGTATGGGTTGTTTCTAGCCAAGCGAAACCCATTATTAATTTTACGCATCGCAATGTTATTACTCGGTGTCGGCTGTTTATTATTTATTTATGCCCCTAGTTTTGAGCTACTGTTACTTGTTCGGTTTTTACAAGGGCTGACTTTACCTGCCGCTTTAACCGCAATGACCAGTTATATTGGTATGAGCTATCAAGCCGATACATTACAAAAAAATATGACTCTTTATATTGGTAGTACTATTGTCGGTGGTTATTTTGGCCGAGTATTGGCTGCGCTCTTTAGCGACTTGTGGTCATGGCAAAGTTTTTATTACTTAATTGCTGCCATGTTGATAATACTCTCGCTTAGCATCCCCCATAAACGCTTTGTCCTGAGTAGCTCTAGTGAGGTGTTATCACCTTTAGATTATATGAAACAACTTAAAGAAGGCTCGGTACTTAAACTTTATAGTGCCATATTTTGTATGTTTTTTTGCTTTGCCGCATTATTAAACTACTTGCCTTTTATTTTAAAAAATACCTTTTTAATTAATAACACCCGCGACATTGGCTTAGTTTATAGTGGTTATTTAATTGGCGCGTTAGCCTCTATTTTTACCCCGTGGTTATTAAAAAAAATGACCTCAGCTTGGCGCTTATTGGCATTGGTATTCCTGTTTTATAACCTCAGTATTGTGTTATTAATGAGTCATTCACTGATGTTGTTTTTAATTGCATTCACACTATTTTGTGGCGCTATGTTTGTAATTCATTCAACAGCGGCACCATTGGTTAATAAAATTAGTCACGCTCCACCAAGTGTTACTAATGGTTGTTACGTGTCATTTTATTATAGCGGTGGCGCACTAGGATCGTTATTACCTGGGGTGGTTTATCAAGCACACGGGCAAACCGCATTTATGGCAACACTTCTTGCGGTTTGCTTATGTGGGCTGGGTCTTATTTTGTGGGCTCAGCGCGAGGGTAAAAACATCACCCGCGGCTGATGTTCAGTAAAATCAAAAAAACGCAGTAAATCAGGCTTAGTTAATAACCATGTTTGGGTGTTTTCAAATGGATGGCAATGAAATAAATCGCCAAACCAAATATCCTGATCAAGCCAAAGCGTTACATCTCGTTGCTTATCGTTCATTAAGCTGAGCATTGACACACAACCTGGTGCAACTTTTAAGTACTTAGCCAAGCGCTCATTAGAGGCAAACCCTAAACGCGATAGCCCTTGCTGTTTAGACAACGATTTTAAATCGAGTTGTTTATCATGCGCGGTGATCACTAAAAAATGGCGCTTACCTTCGTTATCTCGCAAAAATAGATTTTTTAAACGTGTTCCTGGGCGATTCACCATCAGCTCGTCAGCATCTAAGCTACCATGCAACGCTGGATGCTCAATCACATCATAGTTAATATCAAGCTGAGCTAACACCGCCGCTAATTTTTGTTTATCTGCTAACATACTACAAACAACGCCCTCTTAATTGCACACTTAAATCTCGCCATAGCACTTCGTTTATTTCATGCTTATCTGCACAATAGTTACGTTGTGCAAGCTCTTTATTGAGAAACTCTACCGCTTGATCTTCTAATTGTAACTTGAGCACGCTCGACTCTTCAAAGTGCTCTTGTTCGGCAAAACGCTTTACATCGCTTCGGGTTAGCTTTTTATTAATATTAATTTGCTCACGGCTCTTAGCCTTTACAGAGACCACATAGGCAAAAAGCTTGTTACCTTGATCATCAACAGTGTCATAAAATTGTTTATTATTAATTTCGAATGGAGGCTCACCTACCGAGCTGGCACAGCCAAAAAGAAAAGTCATGAAAACTAAAGCGTATTTTTTCATTATGTATTGTCGTTTTAGTAAATATTGAGGCCGAGTTTAACAAAAATTAGTTAAAACGGAAAAATTTGTGAAAAAATACTTGACCAAAAACGTAAAAATATTTAAAGTTCACCCCGCTTAAGACTCAGCACTTAAGCATTTACAGTATATGTAAATTAGGAATGTGGGGCTATAGCTCAGCTGGGAGAGCGCCTGCCTTGCACGCAGGAGGTCAGCAGTTCGATCCTGCTTAGCTCCACCACTTTCCTACTCTCTCCTTTAAGTAATATCCTTATTTTATATTCTAAATAAATTTCTCTGTATTTTTTAATCTCTTTGTTTGCTTAGTCGTTTAATTTTGCTAAATCGAGATCAAAAATGCCGAGCAAAGCCCGGCATTTTTATTATTTATTGAGTTGGGTTAGTTATTCGCGAACTTGACCAACACCATTAACTAAATATTTTTCAGTGGTTAATGACTCAAGTCCCATAGGGCCATAAGCATGTAACTTAGTCGTTGCAATACCAATCTCTGCACCTAAGCCTAGTTGTGAGCCATCAGAAAAGCGTGATGACGCATTAACCATAACAACCGACGCATCAACACTACGTTGGAATAACTCTGCCGCCGCATCGTCCTTAGTACAGATAACTTCAGTATGATTTGAACCGAATTGAGCAATGTGCTCAACGGCTGCATCAAAACTTGGCACAATACGAATTGCTAACTCTAAGTCTAAGTACTCTTCACCAAATTCGTTATCGGCAAGTACTGTGGCGTTATCAAAATATTCAGCCGCTTTGGCGTCAGCATTAATTTTTACACCTTCTTGACGAAGTACAACTGCACACAGATTTAAAAACTCATCAGCTACATCTTGGTGTACCACTAAACCCTCAAGTGCATTACATACACCAGTACGCTGAGTCTTACCATTAAGCAGTAAATTTAGTGCTACTTCTAAATCAGCATCTTTATCTACATATAAATGACAAACGCCTTTAAAATGCTGAATAACAGGGATTGTGCTGTTTTCAGTAACATAGTTAATTAGGCCTTCACCACCACGAGGGATGATTAAGTCAATGCTATCGCGTTGTTGCATCAATTCCATTAGTAAAGCACGGTCAGGATCAGGAATCACTGAAATTAGCGCAGTTGGTAGACCATGTTTTGTAAGCACGCTATGCATTACACTGGCAATGGCTTGTGAGCTTTTCAGCGCTTCTTTACCACCGCGTAAAATAACACCGTTACCTGACTTAAAGCACAATGCACCTGCGTCAGCCGTTACATTAGGACGCGCTTCATAAATCATACATACTACGCCAAGTGGTACACGCATTTTACGAATTTTAATACCATTTGGGCGTTCAGTAATGTCACGTAACTGGCCAACAGGATCGTCTAATGAAACAATCACTTCGATACCCTCAGCCATGGCTTCAATACGCTCATCATTCAATGTTAGACGGTCAATCATTGATGCTGCTAAATTATTGTCGCGTGCTGCGCTTAGGTCACTTTCATTTTCTTTGATTATAAATTCTTTTTGCTCTCTTAATGCCGCTGCCATATCGGTTAACACTTTGTTTTTAGTCTCGGTATCGAGTAAAGCAAGTGTATGTGCAGCCTTTGCTGCCTGGCGTGATATATCCGTAATTAAACTCATGACTTCTCCAATAATGCGATATCTTTTTCTGAAATAATTGGTCCAATTGAATCCTGCATTTTTTCGCTGAATTCACTCTGCTCGTTATCTGCAATAAAGTTTAACAAGCAGCTACTGTAATTTGCTGTGGCTTTAGCTAAACGCGTACCATCTTCACTGCGAACTAAGATAGTATCGCCCACAGCAAACTCGCCATGTACTTCTCTGATCTCATCGCCACGTAAGCAACCGTCTTCACCTTCTAATGAGTCATCAAATGACCCTTCAACAACGACTTCCCCCTGCTCATTGGCGGTATGTGTCATCCAGTGAATAGAATCTTGCATTGGTTTTTCATAAGGCAAGAATACGCTACCTGGGTTTTCACCGGCTAACAAGCGAGTAAAGGTTTCTTCTTTAAAGCCATTAATAATGTAAGTTGCAATACCATGTGAAGTGGCTTTCTCTGCCGCTTCAATCTTGGTTTTCATACCACCTGTACCTACCGCACTGGTAGCACATCCTGCCATAGCATAAATAGAATCATCAATTGATTTTATTTCAGGCAATAATACGGCATCGTCATGCAGATTTGGGTTTTTATCATACAAGCCATCTACATCAGAGAAAATCATTAATGCATCTGCATCAGCGGCTGCTGCAACCATGGCTGATAAATTATCGTTATCACCCACTTTTAAATCATCTGTTGTTACTGCATCATTTTCATTAATGATAGGTAGCACGCCGTGTTCTAACAATGTAAATACGGTTTCACGGATACTCTGGTAACGCTCACGGTCACGTAAATCACCATGAGTTAATAATAGCTGTGCTGATGGAAAATCAAAGAAACGATCCCACATGGCCATCATTTCTGTTTGCCCTGCTGCAGCCATCGCTTTTTTCATTACCACTGAACGAGGTTGGTCTGATGGAAATAAATGTGAGCCAGCCGCTACAGAACCAGATGAAACTAAAATAACCTCAATTCCACGTGCGCGACAGCGGACAATAAACTGTGCGATGGTTAATAAATAACGTGAACGACAGCCATCTTGATCGGGTGCAATTAAGGCACTGCCCACTTTAAGTACGATACGTCGCCAATTTAACTTTTGCATAAGTGCTCAACTTTCCATTTAATTTGTATTCATCACATAGATGAATGAAACCAGGTCGCCATGTTTATAAACACAGCGTCGAATTTATTTATCATTGCCCACACTTTTTACACACACGTACACCGTCTCTAAAACTAGCGTTTTAAATTGAGATGCAAAAAATAAATAGTATTAACCCAATAAATAAATCGGATCGTACTAACTAAAAAAATATAAAGTGTTGTTTATGTATCGCTGTAAAAAGCTGTGTGCGGCCTTTTTATTAACAACATACATAGAGCCTCTTAAGTCTGGTACACCAACAGATAGGGTGATGACTTAAGGACCGAGATTTAATCGCCACGATGGGGATTAAATATTGAAAGGTAATAGTTCAACTCAAACTTTTATTTATCTGCATTGAGCAAATAAACACTTTGAGCAAAACCATACCAAAGAGTACGGTAAATGATATTGTGTGTTCAAATATAACAAAACAAAGCAAAAACAATCAGTAAGAGAGTTAAGATGTTTATATCTAACATAATCTAGTATTTAAACTACAAACTTGATTAGATAACTAATTATTCGAACACGAAGTATAATACGTTAAAGTAGCTGCTTAGATCAAGGCTAAAATTCAAGCTGAATAGGTCAACACTACTAAAGCTAGTGTTTTTTGTATTAAGTATCATGTGGTTAGACTACTATAAATATGAATTATATAGACTATAAATTTGATAACATTTTAGAAAATGACGTTAACACTAAATAAATAAGTATTATTTATTAGCTAAATTGAATTTACACGTGTATACCCACTGTATTACTGGTAGGTAACAGTTATACTTTTAAACATTATTAATATTAAGGAGTTTTTACTCTATGTCAGCAATTTATATAGCCGGTATTGCATTGTGTTCGGTGCTAGCCCAATGGGTCGCCTGGGCGTTCAGAGTACCCGCTATTCTGTTTTTGTTGCTTACTGGGCTTTTATTAGGGCCATTTAGTGGCGTATTAGACCCAGATGCCTTATTAGGCGATTTACTTTTTCCTGTGGTGTCTTTAAGCGTTGCTGTGATTTTATTTGAAGGGTCTTTAACACTGCATTTTCGGGAGCTTAAAGGGATCAGTAAAGTCGTAAGAAACCTCTGCTCTATTGGTATGCTTATGACCTGTGTCGTTATCAGCTTAAGTGCCTATTGGTTATTAGAGTTAAATTGGCGAGTCGCAGCAGTACTTGGCGCTGTGCTTGTTGTAACCGGACCAACGGTCATTGCGCCACTGCTTAACTCAATGCGACCCACTCAAGATATTGACCGTATTTTACGCTGGGAAGGCATAGTCATAGACCCTATTGGCGCTTTATTTGCGGTATTAGTATTTGAAGCTGTGATGTTAGTTGGCCAAGGTGAAGTACTTAGCCACACTATAATTGCACTAGTTAAAACTGTTGGGGTTGGTTTAAGTATTGGTGTGGTTTCGGGTTGGATCACAACGCAACTAATGCGCCGTGAATGGTTGCCATTTGAGCTACATAAATTTGGCATTTTAGCGTTAGTGTTAATTAGTTTTTCGATTTCAAACCATTTAAGTCATGAGTCAGGCTTATTGGCCGTGACTGTATTTGGTATTTGGTTAGCTAATCAAGATGACCTAGAAATAGATTCGGTGCTTGAGTTTAAAGAAGATCTGTCGATGATTTTGATCTCAACCTTGTTTATTTTACTCGCTGCCAGATTACAACTATCTGACTTAATGATGCTCGACAGCGACGTGTTTATATTTTTAGCTATTGTGCTATTTATTGCGCGCCCGTTGTGTATTGCTATTTCAACCTTTGGCACCGATTTACCAATGAAGTCTCGCTTGGTGCTGGCTTGGATTGCGCCTCGCGGTATAGTTGCTGCAGCCGTAGGCTCTGTATTTGCGTTAAGTATGATAGAAGCCGGTGTAGCCGATGCTGAGAAAATGGTGCCATTGATATTCACGGTTATTATTGTCACTGTGGTACTGCAAAGCTTAACGGCTATCCCTGTTGCTAAATTGCTAGGGGTGCGCCAGCCCTCCCCTAATACTATTTTAATTATTGGTGCCAACCATGTATCTCGTGCTATTGCTCGTGGTTTAAAGGAACAAAACATTCCCGTTCACTTATCAGATCCTGCTTGGGAAAACTGTAAAATGGCACGTATGGATGGTTTGCCTTGTTATTACGGTAATCCACAATCTGAGCATGCTGAACGCTATTTACCTTTAACCACTATTCGCAGTGTTTTAGCGCTTTCACCTAATCGTCACCATAACGCATTAGGGGTGCAGTATTTTTCTCATTTATTGAATGAAAAAAATGTATTTTCACTTCGCTCATCGTCATCACATGCTAAAGCAAATAAAGACAGCGCGACGTTCTTATCACGACAAATTCTGTTTGGTGAAAACGGAGCATATGCACGCTTAAGCAGCGTTATTGCCAAAGGCGGTAAAGTGAGTGCAACACGAATATCTGAAGAATTTAGCTGGCAGCAGTATTTAGAAATGAACCCTGAAGCAATTCCACTGTTTATTCTCAAAGGGGATAAAGACAGTGATGAAGACGCTCCAGTGAAAATGAGGCCTTTTACTAGTGATATGGAAAAACCACCACAAGAGGGTGAACGAGTAGTTGCATTGCAACCGCCTAAAATATCGCTATTAAAAGATCCTGCCAATAACAAAACCAAAGACAATAAAAAAGACGAGTAATAACTAAAAAAGCGAGAGTGCGGCAAAAGCACTCTCGCTTTTTTACATAGGTAATCGCGCGCGGGTAACGACACTGGCTGGCATTTTTTCAGCAAGTTTAGTTAATGCTCGCTCTATTTTTTTATGTGTCGCTTTATCAGCTACCGTGGTGTTAAACAGCCAACGATAAGCATCTTCGAAATCTCTTGGACTCCCATAACCTTGATTAAACAAACCAACTAATCGTAATTGCGCTTTTAAGTTGCCTTGCGCTGACGCCTCACGTAAGTAGGTTATTGCCATAGTTTTGTCTTTTTGGACCAACCGCCCAACGTCGTAGTAGCGACCTAGCTGCTCTAATGCAGCCGCTAAGCCCTGCTCAGCCGCTTTTTTCATGTAATACACACCTAAAGCAACGTCGCGCTCAACACACACTTTATAAGCGAGCATATCACCGTATAGGAATTGATATGATGGCAATGCCATTTTATTGGCTCGCGCTTCTATATCTTGCACTAACTGGCAATTATCTGCCTTTACGCGCGCTAGATGAGTGTTCTCATTAATTAAAGCTATTAACTCAGATTCAGTATACAGCGGCACAGCTGCAGGGCTTTCTTCAGCTAAGCTATTGCTTATATTAAACAAAGAAAGTGTAAGTAGTGATAATGACCACACTGAGCAACGAGAAGATAAACGCATATTAACCACTTTAAAAATAAACTTACCAAATAATATACAAAGATCGTTCCACTATTAATAGCGTCACTTTTCTGCAGACATAAAAAAAGCTGCACATGGCAGCTTTTTTCAACATAAACCCAATTATGCAAATGGGCTACGAAGTATCATTGTTTCAACACGATCAGGACCTGTAGAGATAATATCAACAGGTACGCCAGTGATTTCTTCAATACGTTTAATGTAATCAATTGCCGCTTTAGGTAAGCCTTCAAGCGATGTTACACCCACTGTATTTTCAGACCAGCCAGGCATTTCTTCGTATACTGGCGTTACTTTATCGTAACCTTCAGCTGCTAATGGCGTCACGTTAGTCACAGTACCATCTTCAAGCTTATAACCAGTACAGATTTTAAGTGTTTCTAAACCATCTAAAACGTCAAGTTTAGTTAAACAAAACCCTGAAATACTGTTGATTTGAACTGCACGGCGCATAGCCACTGCATCTAACCAACCTGTACGACGTAAACGACCTGTAGTAGCACCAAACTCATGGCCTTTGTCACCTAAATGCTTACCGACTGGGTCTTGCTTATCAAGGCCGTCGTAAAGCTCTGTAGGGAAAGGACCTGAACCTACACGTGTTGTGTACGCTTTAATGATACCTAGCACATAATCAAGGTGTAATGGGCCAAAACCCGCACCTGTAGCAACGCCACCAGCGGTGGTGTTTGAAGATGTTACATAAGGGTAAGTACCATGATCGATATCAAGTAGTGTACCTTGAGCACCTTCAAATAAGATGTTGTCACCGGCGTTACGCGTTTGATCTAAAAGCTCAGTTACATCAACTACCATTGCTTTTAAAATATCAGCAACAGCCATTGCATCATCAAACGTTTTTTGGAAGTCAACAGCGTCTACTTTGTAGTAGTTAACTAATGTGAAGTTGTGGTATTCCAATACTTCTTTTAACTTAGTAGCAAATAATTCAGGATTGAATAAATCACCAACACGTAAACCACGACGTGCTACTTTATCTTCGTACGCTGGACCGATACCACGACCCGTTGTACCGATTGGTTTATCGCCACGCGCAGTTTCGCGAGCTACATCTAATGCAACATGGAAAGGCAATATTAGCGGACATGCTTCACTGATTAAAAGACGTTCACGTACAGGTACGCCACGCTCTTCAAGCATGCCAATTTCTTTCATTAGCGCTTCTGGTGATAAAACAACACCATTACCAATCACACATTTAACATTGTCACGTAATACACCCGATGGAATAAGGTGTAGAACTGTCTTTTCACCGTCGATCACTAAAGTATGGCCTGCGTTATGACCACCTTGATAACGAACTACTAAAGATGCTTTATCTGTAAGGAGGTCAACTACCTTACCCTTACCTTCGTCACCCCATTGGGTGCCTAGTACAACAACGTTTTTACCCATTGCAAATTCACTTAGAGAAAATTAGGACGAGATTTTACCAGAAAACTAAAGCAATGTTCACCCCGTTTAGCTTATTTTTTCCTCGTGCGGGTAGTAAACATCAGTGTTTCGTTAATAATCACATAAATAACAGTCATTTATAAACTTAAAATTCAGATAACAAAAAGCCCTGCAATTGCAGGGCTTTCAAGTTTAACTAAAGCTATGATTACTGAGCTTTCGCGCCTTTCATGTATTGGAAGAAGTCGCTATCCGGTGATAACACCATCACGTCTTGCTTTCCTTTGAAAGTTTGTTTGTAAGCTTCTAAAGAGCGGACAAAGCTAAAGAACTCAGGATCTTTATTGTAAGCACTAGCGTAAATCGCAGCAGCGTCAGCATCACCTTGACCACGAACAGAACGAGCATTACGTTCGGCGTCGGCAAGCATTACTGTTACGCGACGGTCAACGCCTGCACGAATTGTTTCTGCTTTTTCCTGACCTTCAGAGCGGTGCTCTTTAGCAACTGCAGTACGCTCAGCGCGCATACGTTGGTAAATAGAGCTACTCACCTCTTGTGGTAAGTTAATTTGCTTAACACGCACATCAAGTACTTCAATACCCAGCTCACTAGCACTTTCAGATGCTTGTACTAACGCTTCTTCCATCAGCTCGCTACGCTCACCAGATACAATTTCACGAATAGTACGCGTACCAAAGTTAGTACGTAGGCCATTATTTACTTTTTGCTTAAGCAGTGTTTCAGCGTATTGCTTGTCACCACGTGCACGCAGGTAAAAAGAACTAAAATCGTTTACGCGCCATTTTACAAACGAATCAACGATTAAGTCTTTTTTCTCGCTAGTTACAAAGCGATCTGGTGTGCCATCTAGTGTTTGAATACGTGCATCAATACGACGTACTTGGCTAAAAAATGGGACTTTTAAGTGTAAACCCGGGCCATAAACTACAGCTTCATCATCGCTGTCTTTTTGCACTTTACTAAATAAAAGTACAATCGCCTTTTGCCCTTCAGAGACCACGAACACCGACGAGAAAGACATCACAATGGCGGCTAATAGGATTACTAAACTAAAGTTTTTCATTGCTCTTATCTCCCGTCGTTAAAGCGATCATTGTTAAAGCGATCGTTACCACTATTAACAGTGCTGTTGCGTGACGTATTTACCTTGTTACGTAAATCGTTTATATCGCTTGAGCTAGGTAAAGCAATACGTGTTGATGAACCCTGTTTTTCCATGATTTTATCAAGTGGTAGGTACATCATGTTGTTGCCACCTTTAACATCAACCAACACTTTAGAGCTATTACCTAGCACTTCTTGCATCGTGTCTATGTATAAACGCTCACGTGTTACTTCTTTAGCTGCTTGGTATTCTGGAAGTAATTTCTCAAAACGGGCCACTTCACCTTGCGCTTCTAAAGTAATACGTTCTTGGTAACCTTCAGCTTCTTGCGTCATACGAGTCACTTGACCACGCGCACGCGGTTCAATTTCACGGGCATACGCTTCTGCTTCACGAATAAAGCGTTGCTCATCCTCTTGGGCCGCAATTGCATCATCAAACGCATCTTTAACTTCCATTGGTGGACGAGAGTCCTTGAAGTTAACGTCAGTTACGATTAAACCTAAGTTGTAAGGTTCGATGATTTGATTTAGCTCATCCCAAGTATTTTGACGTACAACTTCACGGCCGTTTGTCAGTACTTGGTCCATTTTTGAATGGCCAACAACATAACGCAGCGCACTATCTAATGCTTCTTCAAGGCTGCTATCAGCGTTAGTGACACTAAACTTGTACAAGTAAGGGTCGATTACTCGATACTGTACTTCAAATTCAACGCTTACTACGTTTTCATCTTCGGTTAGCATAAAACCTGATGCTGATAACGAGCGAACAGCTTCGATATCGACTGGAATAACCGTTTCAACAAAGGTCATTTTCCAACGCAAGCCAGGATCTGCAATTCGGTCAAACTTACCAAATTGAAGAACGACGCCGCGCTCAGCTTCTTTCACCGTATAAATACCGCTTAACGCCCATACAATTGCAGCGATAATAAGTACAAATGAAATACCGGCTCCGCCAAGTCCACCGCCGCTACCATTGCCGGATTTTTTACCGCCAAATAAGCCGTTAAACTTGTTACTGAATTTACGGAACACCTCGTCTAAATCAGGTGGGCCTTGATCACGTCCGCCTTTGTTATTCCACGGATCTTTGTCATTGCCATTATTACCCGGTTCATTCCAGGCCATAGCTATACTCCATTGTTATCTAAATAAATTCGGAAATTGTGTTAAATCTAACAAATCTTCTGCGTTTCTTATACTAAAACCGACATTAATCTTGCAGTTTTTAATCTCAGCTAATAAAACTTTCAATTTCAGGACCAAAATCTTTAATTAAACGGTTCCACTCAATCATAGGCAATCGTACATCAAGCAACCAATTACCTTGTTCATCAAACCGCTCATTGTGTACTGCACTTAAATTAAATAGTGATGCTCTTAAACGCCCATATTGTGGTGCGAGTAATAACGTTTCATTAAGCATTTGCTTAGCGAGTAAATCGCTAATAGCTTCACTAAGTAATTCACAGCCTTCGCCAGTTTTTGCAGATAGCCATACCCTTATAGGTTGGCCCTCGTCATCACGATCAATACGTGGCGTTACCTCATCCAGCGCATCAATTTTGTTATAAACTAATAACTGCGGTACCTCGTCGGCTTCAATTTCTTTGAGGACTTCTTGTACCTGTTCAATATTTTCTTTTCGGCGAGGATCAGCTACATCTATCACATGCAGTTGTAAATCGGCTTCACGCGTCTCGGTCAGAGTTGCTTTAAATGCAGCTACCAAATCATGCGGTAAGTGTCGAATAAACCCTACAGTATCGGCTAAAATAACAGAACCTACATCACCAATATCGAGTTTACGCAGTGTTGGATCTAGTGTGGCGAATAGCTGATCGGCTGCATATACATCTGAATCGGTAATATAATTAAACAGTGTTGATTTTCCGGCATTAGTGTAACCCACCAGCGACACTGTTGGAATTTCATTGCGCGTACGAGCACGTCGACCTTGCTCACGCTGTACAGCCACTTTCGCTAGTCGTGCACGAATATTTTTAATACGTGCGCGCAATAAACGTCGATCGGTTTCTAGCTGCGTTTCACCCGGACCACGTAAGCCTATCCCCCCTTTTTGGCGCTCAAGGTGGGTCCAACCACGAATTAAACGTGTAGACATGTGACGAAGCTGCGCCAACTCAACCTGAAGCTTACCTTCATGAGTACGGGCACGCTGAGCAAAAATATCAAGAATAAGTGTTGTTCTATCAAGTACCCGACATTGGCAAACACGCTCTAAATTGCGTTCTTGAGACGGACTCAACTGATGGTTAAAAATGACAACATCGGCATTGTGGATTTTGACAATTTCAGCTATTTCTTCCGCTTTGCCGGTACCGACAAATAGCTTGGGATGTGGTGCTTGACGGCTGCCTTGCACAACCGCCAAACTACTAACACCAGCAGAAGATACCAACATTTCTAATTCATGAAGATCTTCGCGATCCCCATCTTTAGGTAGGTCGATATGGACTAAAATTGCCTGTTCGCCAGATTCATAGCGGTCAAACAAGCATTACGCTCCTAATTTAAAAGTTTCCTGGTTCAGTTTCTTCAGTGTCTTCATTTCCCTGTACACCTTGGAAGTTGACTGCGCGTGCAGGTACAACTGTTGAAATTGCATGTTTATACACCATTTGATTAACAGTGTTTTCCAGTAAAATTACAAATTGGTCAAATGACTGAATTTTACCTTGTAATTTTATGCCATTTACCAAAAAGATTGATACTGGAATGCGCTCGCGGCGTAATGCATTTAAAAATGGGTCTTGTAACGATTGGCCTTTTGCCATGTTATTATTCCTTCGTTCTAGGTGTTATTATAATTAAGTGGCTGAACTAATTTAATAAAGCTAAATTTTGTCCAGCTACTACTAGCTTAGCGAACTTACTACACGATGCAAGTTTTCTTCATCACCGGTTGTTAACCACGTAACGTCAGGCCAACTTCTTAACCACGTTAATTGACGCTTAGCCAATTGACGAGTGGCAGCAATACCGCGAAAAACCATTTCATCATGGTCTATTTCACCCGCAAGGTAATCCCACATCTGTCTATAACCTACACAACGAATAGAAGGCATATTGGGATGTAAATCCTCACGTAGATATAGGGTCGAAACTTCTTTTTCAAACCCCTGTTCAATCATTATTTTAAACCTTTCTGCAATTCGCTGATGTAACTCTTTACGATCATCTGGAGCAATAGCAAATTGATGAAAAGTATAAGGTAAAGGTGGCTGTTTTTGCTTTTGCAATTCAGTCATTGTTTTACCTGTTATACGGTAAACCTCTAAAGCGCGATTAATTCGTTGTGAATCATTTTCACTCATCTTTTTCGCAGCTTGTGGATCTACTTTTAATAGCTCTTGATATAAATATGGCCAACCGTACTGTTTCGCCTGTACTTCAAGCTCAGCTCTTATCTGCTCATCAGCCTCTGGTAGAGGGGATAATCCATCAATAAGGGCTTTAAAGTACATCATTGTACCTCCAACCAGTACAGGCACTTTACCTTGTTGATGAAATTTATCAATTTTTTCTATCGCATCGCGTCTAAAATCAGCTACTGAATAGGTTTCGCTTGGGTCGAGTAAGTCAATTAGGTGATGGGGTGCACGTGCTAGTTCGTCGGCATCCGGTTTAGCGGTACCAATATCCATACCTTTATAAACCAGTGCCGAATCAACGCTGATAATTTCAGTATTTAAATGCTCACACAGTGAAATTGCCAATGCTGTTTTACCAGCAGCGGTGGGGCCCATTAAAAATATGACCGGTAAATTACTCAACTCGAATACCCTAATTAAATTGCGCTAGATAAGACTTTAGATCTATTTTAACTGCTTTTTCACGTAAACGTTCAATTGTTTGCGCATTATTTTGTAAGCGAGTTTGCTGTACTGCAAAGGCTTTACTGGCATAGAACCGTGTAGGTATTACATTTACCTGCCACGCTAGCCACTGATCAATACTTTCTAACTGAGCTTTACACCCATCAAGTAAGGCATCGACTGCGGCACTCACGTCAAGTAAGTACAAGCAAACAGGCAACTTCTTTACCATAACAAATTGTTTTTCAATTAAAAGTTCAAAGCCAAGCAAAGTAAACCATGATTGTTGCGTAGCCAGCAGTTCGATATCTTGTTTTGAGACATTGACCCGTACGGGTAATAACAATGCTTTGCCCTCAAGGCTGCCTTGCTCTTTAATTTGTGCAAGCCAATCATCCGCTAGCGCATATTTAAAGTGTGCACAATAAAGTTGGTTTTCATCATTAAACACACAAGCGCCCTGTTCAATGGTTATTATATCGACAGTACGAAGCGCTGTATCTGATACTTGAGTCTCATCTAATTGCACAAATGGTTCTGGATTATCAAAGTGATGTGCTTGCTGCTCACTCACACCTTGATAAAACGCATTTACGTCATGGTAATTTCGACTTTCAGCACGTTGTTGATTACCTGTACCTTGAGTTGCAACACTATAAGTTGTGCTATGCGCTGAAGATGACCGACTAGGCTGTAATGACGACTTAGGGTAATCAAACGGTTCACTACTGGTAGTAGTGTGTGCATTAAATGCAGCCACCGGTGGGCTATTATCATTAGCTTCACTGGAGTTTGAAAACTCAGCTTGCAGGGGCACAACAACTTGTTTTATCGCTTGTAAAATAAAGTCGTGCACTAAGCGCCCTTGATGAAAGCGCACCTCATGTTTAGCAGGATGTACGTTTACATCCACTTGACGTGGATCTATATCAATATAAATCACAAACCCAGGTAACTCTTGCTCACCGCTGACTTCTTCAAATGCTTGGCGAATAGCGTGCAAAATAAGTTTATCGCGCATCATACGATTATTTACATAGGTGTACTGTGTAGTATTAGCCGAGCCAACCGGGAGCACCCAACCATGTAGTTGCAGCCCTGCTTCACCTGATTGAATATGCAGTCCTTGCTCTGCAAACGCTTTACCCGCCACTTGGGCAACTCGTGTAATCGCTTGAGCAGGTTCGGTTTTAGGACGATACTGACGCACCACTTTTTCGTTATGGGTTAACGTAATTGATACGTCAAAGCGACTCAGTGCAATCCGCTTTATAAGCTCATCAATATGGCTAAACTCAGTTTTTTCGGTACGTAAAAACTTACGCCGTGCTGGGGTATTAAAAAATAAATCTTTTACTTCAATTGTGGTACCGCTGGGATGTGCCACAGGCTTTACCTCTACGGCCATATCTCTGCCTTGTGCAAAGGCTTGCCAAGCGGCTTCTTGCTGTTCGGGCTTAGAGCTTAAGGTTAAGCGAGATACCGAGCTAATAGACGCGAGAGCTTCGCCTCTAAAGCCTAAAGAGCAAATATTTTCTAAGTCATCGAGCGACTTTAGTTTACTGGTAGCATGGCGAGAAAGCGCTAATGTGAGCTCCTCTTTTGCAATGCCTGAACCATTATCACGAATTCGAATCAGCTTATGACCACCGCGTTCAATATCTATTTGAATACGTTTCGCACCTGCATCTAGGCTATTTTCTACTAACTCTTTAACCACCGACGCGGGACGCTCAACAACTTCACCCGCCGCAATTTGGTTTGCCAAGCGCGCAGGTAATATTTCAATACTCATAAAAACCTTAAATGTTGTGCGCTTTTAAAATTAACTCTGAGGAATATCAAGTTCCTGGCCAATAAATAGCGTATTTGAACTGAGCTTATTAACCTGTTTTATTTTACTGATACTAACGCCATATCGACCTGCCAACATACTCAGTGACTCCCCCGGACGTACCTTGTGCTTTGTTGGGTATTGAGACTTTAATGACGCAAACAGTGAGTCGTCAGGCGGGTTGCGTAAATAGTAATTTTTAATTGAGGTAAACATCGCTTTCGCCAAACGTTCTTGGTGATTGGCGCTTTTTAGTAGTCGTTCTTCACGAGGGTTAGAGATAAACCCAGTTTCAACCAAAATAGACGGAATATCTGGCGACTTCAATACTGCAAGGCTGGCATGTTGCGGTGCCTTTTTGTGCATTTTTGCTACTTTTTTTAATTCTTTTATCACTTCATCTGCAACACTTAGCCCTGTTTTCATGGAATGATCCATCGACATATCAAGCAAGGCTTGTGCTAAGTACTTTTCATTTGCAGCATCTTTAATTACATCGGCAGCACCGCCAAGTAACTCTGAGTGTTTTTCTTTATCCTCAATCCATTTACCAATTTCCGAATTGGCACGTCGCAGCGACAACACCCATACAGAAGCACCATTGGGTCCCGGACTGGTAAACGCATCTGCATGAATAGAGACAAAAAAATCGGCTTTTTTCTGGCGAGCGCGATTAGTTCGTGTATTAAGTTTAACAAAGTAATCGCCACTGCGAACCATACGCGAAATCATGCCTCGCTCAGCATCAATCATGCGCTCTAAACGCTTGGCAATCTGCAAAGTGATGTCTTTTTCGTAAGTACCTGATGGGCCAATGGAACCTGGGTCTTCACCACCATGGCCTGCATCAATAGCAATTACAATATCGCGCTCTTGGCTTAACTGGCGTTTTTTAGCCGCCGTTTGTGCCGGACTAACCGCCCCTTTTGATTGGCTTTTGTCGTATAAGTCGACCACCAACCTGTTTTTATAAGGGCCTGTGGGGGCAAGTGCAAATATAACCGGTTTAACTGGCCCATTTAATTCAAACACTAAACGCACGCTGCGTTTATTTTTAGGTTTTGAGTAACGTAACTTGCTAACAATTTGATGTTTTGGTGGCACACCTGGCAATTTTTTTAATTCATCAGTGTTTTCTAAATCAACCACTAAACGACTTGGGTTTTTTAGCATAAAGTAACTGAAGTCGGGTTTATCATCGAGATCAAACACCACCCGAGTGCTATCAGGTGATGGCCAGACACGCACACTATTAATAGTGTTTTGCGCCCACAATGGCAAGCTCACTGTAAAAACCATGAGGTAAATAAAAAGTTTAACTAAACCACGACTCATTTTGATAATCACTGCCTTAACTATTTTATTATCTATTATTTAGTTTATTGACAATTGCTACACCACGCTCACTCGCACTGTTAATAACAATTTTACGCTCATCACCTACATAACTTAGCGTAGCATTTAGATCGGGAACAGGAATAAATTCTCCGCCTTTTTCCGGCCACTCAACAATACAAGTTGCCGTTTCTGAAAAATAATCGCGAATCCCCATAAATTCAAGCTCTTCTGGGTCACCTAATCGGTATAAGTCAAAGTGATAAACATTGCCACGCACAAGCTCGTAGGGTTCAACTAGTGTATAAGTGGGACTTTTAACCTTACCTATATGACCAAAACCTTGCACTATACCGCGAGTAAATGTCGTTTTACCGGCCCCTAAGTCACCATGCAAATAAATAACTGCGCCCTGCTCTATTATGGCAGCTAATTTATTACCCATAGCAACAGTGGCATTTTCATCGACTAAATGAAAATTAAAACTACACGACATGATTACCTCAAAATTTACGAAAAGCGCATATTTGTTAATCATACCAGATTATTTATTTAAGGTGATACTGCCTCTTTTTTAAAGATAAAAAAACCGGCTTAAGCCGGTTTTTAATTAGCGTGGACTTTACAGTCCTAATTTCTTCTCAAGGTAGTGGATATTTGTGCCACCATTTTTGAAGTTTTCATCTGCAAGAATACGTTTATGCAGTGGCGTATTGGTTTTAATACCATCGATAACGAGTTCATTAAGCGCATTACGTGCTCGGGCGATAGCGACATCACGGTTTTCACCGTAAGTGATCAGCTTACCAATCATAGAATCGTAATGTGGAGGAACGGTGTAGTCAGCGTAAATATGACTGTCCCAACGAATACCTAAACCACCAGCTGGATGAAAACGGGTAATTTTACCAGGTGATGGAATAAAGGTTTCTGGGTCTTCAGCATTAATACGACACTCAATAGCATGGCCACGAATAACCACATCTTCTTGAGTGAATGATAAAGGCTGACCAGCGGCAATTTTTAATTGCTCTTTGATTAAATCAACACCGGTGACCATTTCAGTTACTGGGTGCTCAACCTGAATACGGGTGTTCATTTCAATGAAGTAAAATTCACCGTTCTCGTATAAGAACTCAAACGTCCCCGCACCACGATAACCAATTTCGATACATGCGCGTGTACAACGCTCACCAATGAACTTACGTACTTCTGCAGTAATCCCTGGTGCTGGCGCCTCTTCCACTACTTTTTGGTGGCGACGTTGCATTGAACAATCACGCTCACCTAAGTGAACCGCATTGCCTTGACCGTCGGCCAATACTTGTACTTCGATGTGGCGTGGGTTTTCAAGGAATTTCTCCATGTAAACCATGCTGTTGCCAAAGAACTGTTTCGCTTCTTGTTGGGTTAGAGCAATTGAATTGATTAACTCAGCTTCGTTGCGAACAACACGCATACCACGGCCACCGCCACCGCCAGCTGCTTTAATAATTACCGGGTAACCAATACGCTTAGCAATTTGCATGTTGCGTTCTTTATCATCCGATACCGGACCATCAGAGCCAGGTACACAAGGAACACCCGCTTTACGCATCGCTTCGATTGCCGATACTTTATCGCCCATTAGACGAATAGTATCGCCACGAGGACCGATAAATACAAAGCCACTTTGCTCAACTTGGTCTGCAAAGTCTGCATTTTCAGCAAGAAAACCATAACCTGGGTGGATAGCGACTGCATCAGTAATTTCTGCTGCTGCAATAATGCGTGGGATGTCTAAGTAACTTTCAGTTGCTGCTGGTTTACCAATACAGATGGTTTCATCTGCTAGTAATACGTGCTTAAGATCGCGATCCGCCGTTGAATGCACAGCAACCGTTTTGATCCCAAGCTCTTTGCAGGCGCGCAATATACGAAGTGCAATTTCACCTCGGTTTGCAATGACTACTTTATCTAACATGAGAGTTGGCCTTTTACGTTGCGCTATTATTCAATGATGAATAAAGGTTGATCAAATTCTACTGGCTCGCCGTTTTCTACTAAGATAGCTTTTACTGTACCGGCTTTATCTGACTCAATTTGGTTCATCATTTTCATTGCTTCAACGATACATAGCGTGTCGCCAACTTTAACCTGAGAGCCCACTTCAACATATGCTGGTGCTTCTGGAGAAGCTGCTGCGTAAAAAGAACCTACCATAGGTGATTTAACTTGATGACCTGTAGGGCCTGCAGGTGCTTCAGACTCTACGGCTGCAGGTGCTGATGGTGCAGTCGCGGCTGGAGCAGGTGCTGCTGGGGCGTATTGTTGAGGTGCGAATTGCGCGTACGCAGGACCGGCACTCATGTTATTACGGTTAATACGTACTGATTCTTCACCTTCAGTGATTTCTAGTTCTGCAATACCTGATTCTTCTACTAATTCAATTAGTTTTTTGATCTTGCGAATATCCATAAACGGCCCGCCTATTAGTTTGTTAGTTTAAATTTAGTTTGAGTTTTGCAATCGGCTGACTGCTGCATTTAAAGCAGCGTGATAACCCATTGCACCTAATCCACAAATAACGCCTTGCGCCACATCAGAAAAATAAGAATGATGGCGAAACGTTTCACGTGCATGCACATTACTTAAGTGCACTTCAAAAAACGGAATATCAACGCTTAGCAATGCATCACGTAATGCGACGCTTGTGTGCGTAAATGCTGCAGGGTTAATTATTATGTAATCAACCGCTTGCCAAGCATCATGAATGCGTTCAATGAGCGCTTGTTCACTATTACTTTGAAAATGCGTTAACTCCACACCTAAACTATTAGCAGCGCTGTTTAACTCGCTCACAATATGCTCTAAAGAATGCGAACCGTACTTATCAGGTTCACGCTTTCCTAGCATGTTTAAATTTGGGCCATTTATAACTAAAATCTTTAATTTTGCAGCCATAATACGCGATATATCCTATAAGTAATGAGTTAAGCGGTTACCAACTAGTTTTTCTCTAAAAAGTAAGCAGAAAAAAGTAAGATAGCAACAATTTCTCACGTTAACCAACTATTATAGTGATTTCGAAGTAAATAGCAGCAAAATACTGGTCTAATCTCTATTTTGGGGACTATCTTAAGGGGGAGAATAGTGGCACAACATTACCAATCATGTTGTGCCATAAAGAATGGTTATTCAGCGCTGGCACGCACTGCAGCTAGGTGCTTAGCAAAATCATCTGCATTTAAAAAGCCAGTAACACGTTGTGCACTTAGCTCTTCACCTTGAGTATTGAAGAATAAAATACTCGGTAAACCAAACACTGAATATGCTTCCATTAGCTCAATTGTTTCATTATCGCTTTGGGTTAAGTCAATTTGAATCAGTTGATAATGGCTAAACTCACTTTGTACTTGCGGGTCAGGAAATGTGTAATGCTCAAACTCTTTACACGCTACACACCAGTCAGCGTATAAGTCCACCATTACCATACGACCTTCACCATTTGCTTGTGATACTGCTTGCTTCAACTCGGCTAAGTTAGCAACATGCTTAAACTCATTGCTTTGCGAGGTTGTTTGTAAACTCACAGCTTGTGTTGGCCAAAAATAATTTTTGGTTAAATTAAAGCCCGTAAGCACTAATAAAACAGCAATAACCCACAATAAGGTTTTTAATTTACCTTGTGCTTGGGCGCTTTGCCAATGATGAAAATAAAGCGCTGTGGCGATAGCTAATAGACCTACTAATAGTAAAATTATCTCGATATCGATAATTCGCTCTAACAAAATAAGTGGCACAACTAACATAATAAAACCAAATAAGGTTTTAACTTGTTCCATCCATCCGCCAGCTTTCGGTAATAACTTACCTCCCGATGTACCAAGGAGTAACAACGGTAAACCCATTCCTAGGCTAAGTACATAAAGCGTTAGTCCACCCACTAAGTAATCGCCGCTTTGTGCCACAAATAATAATGCGGCTGATAAAGGCGCAGTGGTACAAGGTGATGCAATAAGCCCTGATAAAACCCCCATCAGGAATACCCCAATGTAGTTACCACCTTTTTGATTGTTACTCACTTGGGTTAGCTTGTTCATCATGCCGCTGGGTAACTTTATTTCGTACCAACCGAACATCGACATAGCCAACAACACAAACAATAAGCTAAAACTTATCAATACATATGGGTGCTGTAAGTAACCTTGTACTTGTCCGCCTAATGCAGCAACCACTAACCCCAATGCGGCATAGGTAACCGCCATACCTTGAATATAAACAAATGATAGGGCAAATGCTTTTTTGGTAGACAGGTTCTTTTGACCTGCAATTAAGCTAGATAAAATAGGAAACATCGGAAATACACAGGGTGTAAATGCCAAACCTACGCCCACAGCAAAAAATATAGCTAAATTAACCATTAAGCTTTGGCTGGCTAACTGCTCTGAAAAGGTGAGCTCTTTCTCGGGTGTTGCTATAGTAACAGGTTTTTCTACAGGTTGGCTAAGTGCCGCAAATGCACTACTTGCTGCTGTATTTTCATTAGTATTAGTTTCACTTGCCAGTACACTTAATGGAATGCTGATGATTTCAGGTGGGTAACACAGCCCTGCTTTTGCACAGCCTTGATAACGCACCTTAACAACGCCATCTTCACTGACATTACTCAACTTGCTAATAACGCTGATAGAATTAAAAAACACCTCAGTTTTGCCAAAAAACTCATCTTCAATTATTTCACCAGAGCCCAACTCAGGCACGTCAATGCTGGCACCTTTGGCAATAATTTCTATTTTGTCTTTATATAGATAATAGTCATCAGCGATATCCCAACCAACAAATAGCGTGCTGCCTTGCTGGTCAAAATCAAATACAAACGCTTCATTGACCGATAAAAATGTGTGCTGAGTTGGTTTTAGAAAATCATCAAGGGTATTTTGTGTTGCCCAAGCAGGCGCGATTAATACGCTTAATAAAAAAAATAAAATAAAGCGCATTAATGAAGCACCTCATCCATCCAATTAAAATAAGCCAAGTTACCCGTTGCCACATCAACAACTTGTATTTCTGGTACTTCGTAGCTGTGAAGATCTTTTAAGGTTAAAAATACATCGTTCATTTTGTCAGCTTTGGTTTTAATTAGTAGCTTCACTTCTGTTGCTTCAGCTACTTCACCTTCCCATATGTAAATAGAACTCATGGCCGGTAAAATATTTACACAAGCGGCTAGTTTCTTTTCTATTAGCGCCATAGCCAATAAACGGGCTTCATCGTTATCTTTGCAAGTGGTAAAAATAAGTTTAAATTGCGTTGTCATAGTGAACCTTTACTTGTTTATGGGGGTCTAGCCCCATAGTAGCTGATAGCGGGTGTAATGTGTAGACACGAACTCTGCCAACATTTTGGGTCTTTGCAGTCAAGTGACTTAAACCCACTAGCTATAATTTTACTAACATTAGAGTTGATTACTTACTCTTATTAGCTTGAAAATAGACCCGACAACCCTCACTTATATTTCATTAGCACCTTAATGAGTGTCATTTTTAGAGAGTCTTATGTTTAGAATTTTATTTTTACTGTTTATCATCATCCCTATTATTGAAATTGCTTTACTAATTCAGGTTAGTGACGTTATAGGTGGCTTCGCAACAATCGCTTTGGTGGTACTAACTGCTATTGTGGGTGCGAAAATGGTGAAACAGCAAGGAATGGGCGCACTACAAAACGTACAAGTGCAAATGGCTCAAGGGCAAATGCCGGCTAAAGAGTTGTTTACTGGTATTTGCGTGATTATTGCTGGCGTACTTTTATTAACACCCGGCATTATGACGGATGTATTTGGCTTACTGCTTCTTACTCCAGCTATTCGCAATAAATTAGCCGCAGGACTTGCCAGCCAGGCAACGGTGAGAATGAGCGCTAGTATGCACCAAACGGGTACTTCAGGATTTTCACAACCTCATCAATCAATGCATCATGAGCAAGATGAAAACCGTCCCAATACTATAGATGGTGAATACGAGCGAAAAGATTAAAAATTTATCATTTTTTCTCTTGGAATTTTTCACTCTACCCCCATTAATGAAAGCAAATTAGATACACTTTTTTCTGTACTGTTCAGAAACTGTTAGGAGAACTAAAAACATGAACATTCGTCCTTTACAAGATCGCGTAATCATCAAGCGTCTAGAAGAAGAAACCAAGTCTGCTGGCGGTATTGTATTAACTGGCTCTGCAGCTGAAAAATCAACTCGTGGAGAAGTTGTTGCCGTAGGTAATGGTCGCGTTTTAGAAAATGGTGACGTTCGCGCGTTAGAAGTGAAAGCCGGTGACACTGTGTTATTTGGCTCATATGTTGAAAAAACTGAAAAGATCGAAGGTCAAGAATACCTGATCATGCGTGAAGATAATATTTTAGGCATTGTAGGCTAAACCTACTTTTCGTTTAACACACATTTTAAGAATTTAGAGGAAATTAAACATGGCAGCAAAAGAAGTACTGTTTGCAGGCGACGCACGTGCAAAAATGCTAACTGGCGTAAACATTTTAGCAAACGCAGTAAAAGTAACATTGGGCCCTAAAGGTCGTAACGTTGTACTAGACAAATCATTTGGCTCTCCAGTAATCACTAAAGATGGTGTATCTGTAGCTAAAGAAATCGAACTTGAAGACAAGTTTGAAAACATGGGCGCACAAATGGTTAAAGAAGTAGCGTCTAAAGCAAATGATGCTGCTGGTGACGGTACCACTACCGCAACCGTGCTTGCTCAATCTATTGTTAACGAAGGTCTTAAAGCAGTTGCTGCGGGTATGAACCCAATGGATCTTAAGCGCGGTATTGATAAAGCAATCATTGCTGCAACAGCAGAACTTAAAGCTCTTTCTGTCCCATGTTCTGATACTAAAGCAATTGCACAAGTAGGTACTATTTCAGCTAACTCTGATAAAGAGATTGGTGAAATTATTGCTGATGCAATGGAAAAAGTAGGCCGTAATACTGGTGTTATCACGGTTGAAGAAGGTCAATCACTTGAAAACGAACTAGATGTTGTAGAAGGCATGCAGTTTGACCGTGGTTACTTATCTCCATACTTCATCAACAACGCTGAAAAAGGTGCAGTTGAACTAGATAACCCATTTATCTTACTTGTAGATAAAAAAATATCTAACATCCGTGAATTATTACCAACATTAGAAGCGGTTGCAAAAGCAAGCAAGCCTCTACTGATCATCGCAGAAGACCTTGAGGGTGAAGCGTTAGCGACACTAGTAGTGAATAACATGCGTGGTATTGTAAAAGTATCAGCGGTTAAAGCACCTGGCTTTGGCGATCGTCGTAAAGCAATGCTACAGGATATCGCGGTATTAACTGGCGGTACTGTAATTTCTGAAGAAATCGGCCTTGAACTTGAAAAAGCAACAGTTGAAGACTTAGGTACAGCTAAGCGCGTAGTAATCACTAAAGATGATACAACAATCATTGATGGTGCTGGTGAAGAAGACGGTATCAACGGCCGTGTTGCTCAAATCAAAGCACAAATTGAAGAAGCGACTTCAGACTACGATAAAGAAAAGCTACAAGAGCGCATGGCTAAGTTAGCTGGCGGTGTTGCTGTAATCAAAGTAGGTGCCGCTACTGAAATTGAAATGAAAGAGAAAAAAGACCGTGTTGAAGATGCATTACATGCAACTCGCGCAGCGGTTGAAGAAGGTGTAGTACCAGGTGGTGGTGTTGCATTAGTACGTGCTGCTAGCAAGCTAGTTGAGCTACTTGGCGACAATGAAGACCAAAACCACGGTATTAAAGTGGCACTTCGTGCGATGGAAGCACCACTTCGTCAAATCGTTACAAACGCAGGCGATGAAGCATCAGTTGTTATTAACGCAGTTAAAGGCGGAGAAGGTAACTACGGTTACAATGCAGCCACTGGCGAATACAGCGACATGATTGAAATGGGCATCCTAGATCCAACGAAAGTAACACGCTCTGCATTACAATTTGCAGGATCGATTGCTGGTCTAATGATCACTACAGAGGCTATGGTTGCTGAAATTCCTAAAGAAGAAGCAGCTGGTGCACCTGATATGGGTGGCATGGGCGGCATGGGTGGAATGGGCGGCATGATGTAATCATCCCCTAAACACTTAGCTCAAATAAAAACCCAGCTTCGGCTGGGTTTTTAGCAATAGAGATAAAATAAATTCACTAAACAACAATAAAATTAACTCAGTGTATTCCAATGCAACTGAGTTCCTGCAAGCTATACCAGAGTAAATTTTATTTAACATGATTAAGGATATTAAGTTGAATACAAAACCTGAAATTATCATTTCATCGCTGGATGCAGATAGGTTGTACACACTAATGGAGTCGTTGCCTGCAAACAGCTTTGCGGGTGAAAAAGAACTTGAAGCAGAACTTGCACGAGCCAGCATAGTTGAGCCGCACGAAGTTCCCGCAACCGTGGTAACCATGAATTCAACTGTGAACTTTGTTGTTGAATCTACAGGCGAAGAGTTTACTTTAACGCTTGTTTACCCAAAAAATATTGATTCAATTGGCGACAAAATATCAATCTTAGCCCCTGTAGGTAGTGCATTACTTGGCCTTTCACAAGGTGATCAAATTGAATGGCCAAAGCCTGGCGGTGGATTAGTTACAGTAAACATCAAAGAAGTTACTTATCAGCCTGAAAGAGCTGGTGAGCTTCACAGATAGTAGCCAAAACAAGCAGCGAAGACATTAGCTGGCACAGCCAGTCATTGCTGCTTTTACTATTTATGATTGATCAGTGCTCTTACATGCGCAAATAAATCACTGGCTAACATTCCTCTTTGCCCTGATTGTTCACAGGCTCTATCACCCGCCTTTGCATGTAACACAACGCCATAACATGCTGCCTCACTGGTATTTAATCCTTGAGCCATTAATGCCCCAATTATACCACTAAGCACATCACCACTTCCTCCTACAGCCAAACCAGGGTTACCATTTTCACATATCCAAGTATGCTCGGTATTATCGATTAGCGTACCTGCGCCCTTTAAAATAGAGGTCGCTGCGAAGTTGGTCGCACATTGTCGAGCATAATAAAAACGATCAGACTCAACCTCAGAGGTAGTTAAGTTTAATAACCGTGCAGCCTCTGCAGGATGAGGCGTTAGCACGGTATTATTTAATTTATGAGAAGATGATTGCTTAGCTAATAAGTTTAAGGCGTCTGCATCAATAACAGTAGGGATATTGTTTTGCTGGCAATAACGGATTGCCTGCTCAAAGGTTTTTTGGGCCCATTCATCTTGGCCTAAACCTGGACCGATAACTACACACGTTGACCATGCTAGGGCATCATCCAAGTGTTCACTAGTTACCATAAGTTCTGGTCGCCCGATGCTCACAGGTAAAACGGCATGTTCATGGGTATACACTTTTACCATTCCAGCACCAGACCTTAATCCACTTTCAGCACTTAATCTAATAGCTCCTGCAGAGCCGTGGTTTCCTCCTATACATAATAATTTTCCATGACTACCTTTATGGCTGCTCACTGAGCGCTCAGGCAAAGGTTTAAAGCTGTCTATATTGATAATCTGAGCAGAAGGGGTGGCTAGTTTCATAAATTGCTCGCCAATACCTAACTCGTCGAAATACAACTGCCCGGCATGCTGCTTTCCTTTAGTCGTGGTGAGTCCTTGCTTTATCCCAACTAATGTCATTGTTTTGGTGGCCATAATGGCTGTTCCTTGAGGACAGCCTGTATCTGCATTAATACCTGACGGCACATCAATACTCAGTATTGGTTTAGTGCTTTCATTTACCGCTTTAATAATAGTAGCAACATTATCGCGTACCGTATTCTCAAGACCAGTACCGAGTAATGCATCAATTATCACATCACACTCATCGAGTGCATCAGCGCTAAAGTTACAAATTTCACCACCGGCATCAATCCATTGCTTTTGTGCTTTTGCTGCATCTCCGGATAAGGCTTTATTCGGATTAATCGCGCAAACAACTACATGCCGATCTGCTTGTTTGATTAACCGAGCTACCTCATAACCATCTCCGGCATTATTTCCATTACCTGTAATAACTAACGTTTGTTTTGCATTAAAGGTTTTCCAACAGCAAAAAACAGCCTCCGCGGCACGCTGCATCAGCGTGTAAAGGTCTGCGCCGGTAGCATGAACTGCTTGTTCTTCATACCCTTTTATTTGTTTTGACAAATAGGTCCATTGCTCGTACTTAGGTGACGTTAGTAGTAATGACATAAACAGCTCAATTTAATAAGAATACCTAATTTCATTTTGGGCTTTATAAATTCTTTTTCAAGTAAAACATAGTTATGTAATCTATAAGGCTTTATTTAAGGATCTATTAACTTTATATAACGAGGATCACCATACAAGAGAAGTTAATAGGAGGTCAGCGTAAAGCAGGGCTTATTTTACCTAAAGCCGAATGCTTTGCACTTCTCTTACATTTGGAGTCGGTGTGCTACTTCGAAGCGACAGCAAAGTAGTATGTCCTGGAATCGGCTCTGATCAATTATCTTCCTTTAGCCTAATACCTTTAACCTTTTACATTTGTTTTTCACTTTTCTGCAGACGTAAAAAAGCCCGGCTCTTTCGAGTCGGGCTTTCTTGTATTTGGAGTCGGTGCGCTACTTCGTAGCGACAACGCAGTAGAATGTCTTAGTGCCCACAGCGATGGAGAGAGCCACATAACAAATGCTACGCTCTCATCCTCTGTCGTGTTCTTCGTGTTCTTTTATCCTTGGGTTTCGTGATACTCAACCCACGCTACGGTTGTCTGATTAACGCAGTGCAACTGATAGCTGACGGCTGACGGCTGACGGCTGACGGCTGACG
>NZ_PNDJ01000030.1:0-48699 GCF_005887255.1 Pseudoalteromonas sp. S1609
TAATGATTTATAACTCAACTTGATAGTTAATATTCTCTTAAGTGAAGATGCACAAAGAGGGTTAAGAGACACTGCGCTTTAGAGGAAGTGACAAAAACAGAAAGCTTTCATTAATAAGGGGCTTAATCGTTAGTGTTTACTCATTTACTTCTCATTCGATTCTTTCAGTGCAATTAGATCATTAAATAATTTATGCACAGAGAGGGCTAAGAGACGCTGCGCTTTTAGAGGTAGTAACAAAATAATTAGTCACTTAGCTTAGTGGCTTTATTTTCTCATTTACTTCTCATTCGCTTCTCTCAGTTCAATAAGATCTTTAAGAAAATTATACACAAAGAGGGCTAAGAGACGCTGCGCTTTAGAGGAAGTGATAAAAACAGAAAGCTTTCATTAATAAGGGGCTTAATCGTTAATGTTTACTCATTTACTCCTCATTCGCTTCTCTCAGTGCAATTAGATTTTCAGGAAATTATGTACAAAGAAAACTAAGAAGTGCTGTGATTACAGAAGTTAAACTTCATGTTTTGGTAGTCGGGTTTCGAGGATAAGCCTAAAACCTACCACCTAATCCCTAGCCCCTTTATTTTTTTAACCACAGTATTTATTAAACATCCAACTGCCTCTAACCGCCTCAAAATGAGTTCCAAATTGAAGCGATAAACACACAATTGGTAAACGGTTCATTTCTTTAGCCATGCTAAAAATGTTATTAAACTTATAGCCGTATTTAGAGGCTAATTTAAGCTCGTTAACATAAAGGGCTTTGTAGGTAGGTGGTAGTTCATTCCAGTGCATTAACGCAATTTGAATAATGCCTAAATGAACATCTAGTTTATATGGGCCAACTTTTTTGGCTTGCTGAATATAATTATAAACCCGTTCTGTTGGCCCCTCTTGATAGCTGACAACTTGCGCCAAGCTTATCCAGGTTAGTGCCCAAGTTTGTCTTAACTCAACCGACTTTAACAACGCTTGCTCAGCTTGTTGATATGTTTGCTGAGTATGTTCGATTTGCTCAATTGATGTTGTATCAGTACCGGCTAAACCTAGCATTTTTATATGGGCTAAAAAGTGCCAATAATGAGGATGCTCAGGGTCCATATTAGTAGCCAAGGTAATCGCATTTTCTGCCGCCTGAAGCGATGAGCCAGACAAAGCGCCACCTGACTCTTGCACAATATTTAGAGCATTAAAGTACCACGCATTTGCGCGCATACTTTGCATACTTGTATAAGCAATAACAATTACTATCATGGCTAAAATAACAGCAGGCACTACCTTGAACATGTTTAATTTAGTCATTAAATAAACACTCGGTTAGTTGCAGCGGGTTAGTTACAAAAAGCGTTGTGGCCTGCTCTTCACCTAATAATTGCGCTACTGTTTTTCTAGCTTGGCTTAAAATAGGCGGTCGACGTTTTACTGAATGAGCATCAGAGGCAACATAGTTTACTAACCCATCTTTTAACATTTGTAACGCTATAGTTTGTGCGCTTTCTCCCCACTCACCTTCAATACTCGATGCCGTTAACTGAAAGTCGCAGCCTAACTGCTTTAAGTGTTCAATGTAATAAAGGTTTGACTGAATATCGCGATTACGCTCTGGGTGCGGAATAATAACGCGTATATTTTGTTTGGCGAGCCACTGAATAAACTTATCGTAGCCTTGCGGCATATGTGAATGCGGTAACTCTAATAACAGCACATTTTTGCCTGCTATTTCACCAATAAAAGGCAATTTATTAGCCATCACCATTGCCATAAGTTCTACGTCTAAACGTACCTCTGCAGCGGCAGCTAATTTTACATTAATCCCTTCATTTTTTGCATTTTGTTGTAAGTTTGCCAAATTATCATTAATAACAGAAATCGAATTATTAAAGCGGCCTACATGAATATGCGGCGTTGCTACCATATGCGTAATGCCATCGTTTTCAGCCAATTTTAAAAGCGCTAAAGACTCTGTTAAATCTTTAGCGCCATCATCAATACTCGGCAAAATATGCGTATGAATATCAATCATAAACTAACTTAGTTACGCTTGTGGCTTTTCAGGTTGCTGTGAGTAATCGTAATAATCATAGTAGCCATGGCTATGCTCATCTTTAGATTTACTCATATCGACCTTATTAAGTACTACACCGGCAACGTGCGCTTTTACTTCAAATAAACGTTCAAGGCCCGCTGTAATTGGTTTAATACGGGTAATATCAGATTTAACAACATAAACTACCGAATCTACACTTTGCGCAATTACCAATGCATCGCTCACAGCTTGTGTAGGCGGTGTATCAACAATAATATGGTCGTACTGCGCTTTTAAATCGCTCAGTAACTCAGCAAAGCGTGGATTTGATAATAGCTCAAGTGGATTCGACGGTATTTGTCCGCTCGGCATAATTGTAACACCCGATTGCGCATCAACATGAACACACTCCGCTAATTGTTCAGTGCCTATCATTAAATTACTTAAACCTGGGTGAAATACCGGTATATCAAATCGTTTAGCTAACGTTGGTTTACGTAAATCTGCATCAATTAATAATACCTTACCCATTTGTGCCAACGACATCGCTAAATTAGCAGAGGTGGTCGTTTTACCCTCTCCTGGTGAAGTAGAGGTAACAGCAATAACTTGATGCGCTCGGTCAAGATGAGTTAACAACAAACTAGTGCGGAAGGTGCGTACCGATTCGGCAAAACGACGATAGGTATCCTCTAAATAAGCATGGATCGGAAAATAGCTCTTTTTAGGTACCGCAACATGCGGTAATAACCCTAACATACGTTGAGCGAGTTTATTTTCTACATCATTTTTATTTTTAACTGTGTCGTTTAAGGCATCAAAAACAAAAGTCATTACTACTGCAAAACCAAAACTAGCAACAAAGGCTAAAATAACAATCAACTTTTTGTTAGGTTTACTTGGGTTTCGTGGAGCATAAGCACGGTCTGTAAAACGAGCTGCAGCTGAGCTAAAGTCACTGGTTACTTCGGTTTCTTTAGAGCGTGATAAAAAGGTATTAAAAATATTGCGGTTTGTTTCAACTTCACGTTTTAATTGATTATATTGAGTTTCTTTACGGGTAATATCTTGATATTCAGCACGAATTTTAGCTAAATCGCGCTCAAGCGCTTTTACAGTTCGCGTTGTTCTATTTAGCTCTTTTTCAATACCGGTAATTAACCCTTTAATTTGCTTATTAAGGTTAGTTTTAACTGTAGCAAGTTCAGATTTAGCTGAAATCATTTTAGGGTGTTTAGGGCCGTAAACCTCACTAAGCTCACTCACCTTACGCTCAACCAATACAACTTCGCGTTTAACATCTTGTACAACACGATGCGAGGTAATTTCGGGCATGCTACCAAGTAACTCTATGTTGTCGTTGCCATATTCGTCAATAACACGGTTAATGCTTTCAAGGTTATTTTTAGTCGCACGTGCATCGACTAACTGCTTTGAAATTTGCTCAAGCTCTTGGGTAACCAGCCCTGCAATACCTTCTATATCAACCAACTTTTGCGCTTCTCGGTAAGCTTGTAATCGAGCTTCAGAGCTATCTAGTTGTATACGCAATTCAGATAAACGCGTGTTTAACCAGCTCGACGCCTGTTGGGTTATTCCCATTTTAGCGCGCATTTGGCTTTCTATGTATACCTCGCCGACCGTGTTAGCCACCAAAGCGGCTAATTTAGAATCACTCGACTCAAAACTTACACGCACTAATTGTGTTTTACGAATAGGAGACACACTTAAGCGAGACTTAAAAGCAGCAAGCAAACCTAGCATTTCTCGCTCTGCTTGCTCTTCTTCGCTAAGAACAGAGCCTTCTTTTTTATTTAAAAAAGGTAACAGCTGCTTAACCATGCTTTTCAACTCACTTATAAGTGAAGGTTTAGCAATAAAGTCAGTATGCTGTTTTAAATTCAGTTTTGTAATTACTTCTCGAGCAACCGTGTTTGACTTAATCACTTCAAACTGGGTTGAATAATACTCTTTTTTGGTAGAGTCTAAACCATATATTTCATCAAAACTTACCGCTTTTGTTTGCTCCGACTCAATTAATAAAGTGGCTGTGGCTACATACTTAGGCACTAAAGTTAAAGCAACCATGATGGTTAATAGTGTAGCTACAATAGCAAAACCTAAAATTTTCCATTTACTTTGCTTAATTACATTAAGATAAGCACCTAAATCAATAACTTCCTCGTTGTTGCTAGGTTTTTCAGAGTGTGTATTCATTTTGTTATTACTGCCTTAAACCGCTTAAAACAAGCGTTGCTCTATTTTTATGGTGTCACCCGCTGCAATTTGGCTATTTAAACTACCTTTTTGTTGCTGCTGTTTGGTTTGCTCTTTAAAAATAAATATTTTATCAACCGAGGCACGTTCTGTTAATCCACCGGCAAGTGCTATCGCTTGGTTTACCGTCATAGCAGGCTGATAGGGGTATCCCCCCGGTTTTTTAACCTCTCCATGTATATAAAAAGGTCGGTACTCTACTACTTGCGCATACACATTAGGGTTAACTAAATAATCAGGCTGTAAACCACTAATTATTGTTTGTTCAACCTGTGAAACACTTAAACCAACAAGTTTAACCTTACCTAAAAACGGGTAGTTAATCTCACCGCTATTACCAAGCAGTGAGGTTACATCTAAGTCTGGCTGACCAAATACTTTTATTTCTATTTTGTCGCCTGCACCTAATATGTAGTTTTGCGAATCACTCGCAAAACTACCAAAACTGAGTAATAGAATTAGGCCAATTAAAGTTCTAACCTTCATTCATTACCCTTTAATGCAAATGTAAAGTTAAGGCCAACGATAACGCGATCAAACTCAATGTCAGCTTGAGTTGAATTACGATCAATAAAATCAACATAACCGGTTACCATGCCAAAGTTATTAGCTAAGTAATTTAAGCCTAGGCGAGCATTTTTAACTTTGTCTTTACGGTTAAAGTTACCTGAGTACTGTTGATCAACGTAATTAGCGCTTACTACAGAGCTTAAATATTCGCTCCAATCATGCTGCCATGTTGCACCATAAACACTCTCTTTAATGTAATCACCTTGCACTAATGGATCTTTAGCTGCACGGCTGGTAACTAGTTGCAAGGTTGAATAACTCAACGGCTTCCAAACTGCAGCCGCTTCCCAACTTAAACCACTAAAGTTATCACGCTGGTTCGACTCAAAATCTTTATTTTGGTAACCTAGTTTAAAAGAGCCAGTAGTAACGGCAGTAGCTTCCCACTCCATACCTAACAATACTTTTACATCGTCTGAATCACGGGTAATACCGTTTGAGTCAATTACATCGTACTGATAGTTTTCTTGCTTTACCTCTAAAAAGGCACGCGTACCAGCTTGGGTATTATAATAACCAGTAACAGAGAGGATTGGCTTATCGTAATCACGAAATTGCGATATGGCCGTAAAGTTTTGGTAATTCTTATTATAATAACCAACTGTTAAAGCAAACATAGCTTTAGAGCTAATTGCGCCGTATTCATAGCGAGCAGATAAGTTTTGTTGTTGATAATTTACAAGCTCATTTAGCGCACTGCCCTGCCCTTCAGTTAATCCACCACCACGAGGCTCATATAACCAATCGGCGTTACCAGTTACATCTAATCGGTGTTGGCTAGTAAACTCCTTGTGAACACCCGCACCAACATTAACTTGAGTAAAATTATCAGTAGTGTCTTTGTTATGAAACGACGTGCTTGACGCTATATCAAATTCATAGCTGTCGGGGCCATCTTCAATTAATGCGTTTAAACTGGGTGCTATATTCCATATTAAACGTGTTTGTGTAGCCGACGGCGTCATAAAAAAGTTATCGTTACTGCTTACACCAAGCTGCAGCATTGGCGTAACTTCAGCGCCATCTTTAGTCATTACACTGCCAGGTTGTAATTCTACTGCCGATACAGGTGCAGATACCCCTAACGCAACAAGTAAAGTGGTAATTATATTAGTACGCATTTTCACTTTTAAATCCCTTAAAAATTGTCATAAAAATTATTTTCACATCAAACCATAAAGACCAATGTTTAATGTAATGTAAGTCGTATTCAACTCGCTTGGCCATTTTATCAAGCGTATCGGTTTCTCCGCGCCAGCCATTAATTTGTGCCCAACCAGTAATACCCGGTTTGGTTTTATGCCTAAACATATAAAATTCTACTTTTTGGCGGTACTCTTCGTTGTGCGCCACCGCATGAGGCCTAGGGCCAACAATAGACATGTCGCCTTTTAAAACATTTATAAACTGTGGTAGTTCATCAAGGCTAGTGCGTCGCAAAAAGCCGCCTAACGGGGTAATTCGAGCATCGTTTTTTGTTGCCTGAGTCACCACATCGCTGTTTTCGGTCACTGTCATAGAACGAAACTTCCACACTTTTATTTTTTGCCCATCTAAACCGTAGCGGTCTTGCTTAAAAATAATAGGCCCCTTAGATGTCAGCTTGATTGCAGCTGCAATCGCTAATAAAACCGGAGTAATTAAGGTAACAATAATGGCTGAAACTACTATATCTTCTGTGCGCTTTATAAACTCATGGGCGCCAATGCATGGTGCTTCAAACACGCTTAATGTATCTACGTCACCCACATGTTCAATTCGGGCGTGTATTAAGTTTGAAAGTAAAAAATCGGGCACTACGTGCACATCTACCGTGGTATTACCTAGCTGCAATAAAATATCAGCTATGCGTTTTTGCGCTTTCATAGGCAGTGCAATATAAAGTATATCTATTTCACCATTACGAGCAGCATCTACAGCGCTTTGTATTGTTCCTTCAACACCTTGATGTTCCAGTTGTTCAAATAGGCGTTCAGGATTTCTATCGTCGTAAAAACCTTTAAAGTTAAAGCCTAGCTCATCGTGTTTAACAATTTCAGCATGTAAATAAGCGGCCGATTCGGTTGCGCCAATAATAGCAACATTCCGTTGAGACAACCCTAACTTACGGCGACTACGTTTATATAAGTAAACACCCAAGCGCCACATATATAAAAACGTAACACTTAACGTAAACCAAATAGCAACTCCTACTCGAGAAAGTGATTCGCTAAACTTAAATAAAAAGGAAACAACCAATAAAAATGCGAATGCAATAAGCACACTGCCCCATGCACACAACACCATTTTTCTAAATTTACCAGCGCGCCAAGAACGATAAGTAGAAAACAACTCAGCACTGTATAAATAGCTAAGCGCAACCGTAAGCGCAGAAGCGGCATAAATAGGAGTGAGTTTAAAATTGTAAAGCAGGGCTGCACACTGAAAAGCTAAAAACAGCGCAAATATATCAAATAATCGGTAAAAATTGGCATCAGAGGAACCTGAAGGTTTGAAAGTCCTTGGAGATGTCATTTTGCTTAATTCCTTATAGCTAATTCAGTGTGAGTAGCAACTCACAAAATCCACGTGGATGATATAGTATTAGCTAATTTTGTTCAATTGCTGATCCCGACAAAAGTACTAAAATTCATGTTTATAACTTTTAGCTAACTATTGCTTTGTCCGTGTAAGTATTAAAAGAGAATACTCGCATTTTACTTAGGCTTAATTAAATAACCCCTTAAACCAACTCCAAACCCCAAACGAATATCCTTCAAAAAAATCAATGCCCAATGCGGATTTAATCAAATATAAAACCAGCAATGTAAGTAAAATAGTAAACGTAGCTGCCAAACTTAAAAATACTCCTTGAGTAAACCTCGCTATTTTTTGCTCTTTTACACTTAGTTCACGCCTGTTTCGACCTGCTAAAAAAACATAGTAATATCGGTATTTAAAAAGTTTAACTACACCTCTGCAGTCAACAGCATGGTTACCCCACTGCCTAGCACCAATGGCTATCTTTAAATGGGCTAATTGTTCATCAGTAAAGGTCGTTTGAATATTTTTAGGCATTCGCTCTAACAAGCTTCTAATAGCGGGATCATTCTGTAGGTTTGACAAAAAAGCCTCAATTAAAGTGTGAATAATAAATTTTCAGTTATTTTTAAACAACTACCCAATAATAAAAAGCCAATTAAAATTTAATTGGCTTTTTATTTGCTAAAGGTACTTTTATTTAAGCGTACCAGAGCGATAGGTATTGTTATTTAACCAGCTTGGTAACTCCGCTGTTGGCACTGTACCGTTTTGGTTAATATTAGTTTGGTGATAAGAATGTTGGTTCCAAATGCGTGTTGCATTTTTCCAAGGTTTGCTGTTATCAGCAGCACCAAAAACCGTTACGCCGTTATTGATGCTATACCTCTCATCTGAATTATTAGATACAACAATAAGCTCAGCATTATCATCGCCCTCTAGATCAACCACTATTGGGTATTCCCATAAAGTACTTGTTGAGTTAGGTGCTGATGCTAAAACACCTCCAGTTTTGCCATCTAGAATTCGAACTTCAAAATGATCCATAGTTACAACTTCTTCCAAACCATCAGAATTGAAGTCAAATGAACTTAAACCAATTCTTCCGCTTAATGAATCATCATGAGATGACGACCATATAATATCACCAATGCTGTTTCGCATTTGCACTGAGTTATAACCAGAAGAAACAATACCTAGCTCATCTCTTGAGAAAAAATTACCTATTGACTGAACGCCACCACCAGGATTGCTTAGATCAGTTTTTGTCCAAATAACATTACCTGAATTGTCAAGAAGGCTTATTGAACCCATGCTAGGTGTCGCTTCGTTTGAAGGTGCGGTAACCAAAATGTCTGGCTTAGAATCATTATCAAAATCTGCAACAGAACTAAACCAAGCTTTACCTGGCTCTCCTTGCTGCCACAATAATGTACCATCGTTTTTATACATCCCACCGCCTGAGAAGACTTCCTGACTTCCATCATTATCTGAGTCTAATGTAATAGCACCTGCACCAAAATTAGTGTTAAATAAATAACCTGAATCATAGTTAAATACATTTCGACCAATAATGATCTCAACAGAACCATCATTATTTATATCACTAATATTTACCGCACCAAGGAGTTTTGTTTCTTTCTCAAGTGATTTCTTTAGTTCTCCTTTGTTTGAAATTATATCAACTGTACCTGATGTGTGATCATTAACAATTAAATCAACTATACCATCTCCATCGACATCACCTAAGGCTATACTATTTCTTGGATCAGTATAAATAGCGCCCTGTTCATATGACCATAGCTCAGAGCCATCTCTTCCATCTAAAGCCCTAACAATACCGGGGTTGATATATAATTTATTTGAGTAAGTGCTTATAACAATATCCGCAACATCTTTTTCATCAATTTTACCATCTTTATTATCATCATTGAGCTGTCCGACAACAGGTGTAGAGATTACTTGATCAAATTCAGGCATGAAATCACTTGAATTCCAGCTCCATTTTTTCTCCATTGCAAATGGTGCAATAGGCTCAGCCGCTTTAGGTAAATTACCGTTAAACTCGCCACCTAATAGTGCCATTGAGCCATAAAAGCTTTGGCCAATCACAGGCATTTTGGCTGTACCATAAACGCCTCTGATGTCTGCGTAAGGAGCTAATACAACGCCTTGCCAACGGTTACCTTTAATGTTCAGTTTTTCTGCATTAGTGAAGTTAAATACAGTTTTGGTTGCATGATTGCGTAAACGCCAAAAACTTTTACCTTTTACATTTAATTCATCGTCGCCAGTAATATTAAAAATAACTGTTGCATCAGCTGGTATGCCCCACACTTTAAAAGTATGGGCTTTAGCAAATTGGCGCGCATCTAAATTAAATACTTGAGTATCAGAGCTGCCATCGCCTTCTAAGTAAAGGCCGCCCCATTTACTTTGTACTGTTCCTGTAGCATCAAGCTTACCTAACTCAGCACTTAAATCTTTGTAATATTGCTCTTGCTTATCAAAGTTAAATGGCATGGTTGATTCATCTTGATTAGAAGCTATTTCAGTGCCACGTTCCATACCCCAACGAACACTCCAGCTTACATCGGTACCACCACCGGCAATCATGCTACCAACAAACTGGCGCCCTATTTTGTAATCGATACTTGATTCACTAATTAAATAGTATTCATTTGGGTTAGACGGGCGTAAAAAGCCAACGCTGTAACCTTTTATGTCGATTTTACCTGCAGCTATAGCGCCATCAGCACGACCGATATTCGATTTAAAATCGTCAAAAACAAATGCTGAAAAGTTATTGGCTACGCCTAAATCTGCAGCCAGGGTTGAAGAGCTGGCTAAAGCAAGTGCGATCACTGCACTCAATTTTTTAAATTTTAATAGTGAGTTAGTCATTTTTTCCCTCAAAATGAAAAAGTGCATTAAAGGCACCAAATTAAAGTCATTTGTTTAACGAAAGTTAATCCATCAAATTCTGGTGAACATTATATACACAAATAAAATTAAAAGGAATAAAAACACTACAAAAGTACTAAATT
Source organism: Pseudoalteromonas sp. S1609 (assembly GCF_005887255.1). Taxonomy (GTDB): domain Bacteria; phylum Pseudomonadota; class Gammaproteobacteria; order Enterobacterales; family Alteromonadaceae; genus Pseudoalteromonas. Next base: position 10,441 of record NZ_PNDJ01000030.1, read on the forward strand.
TAAGTTTCTAAAAAAATACAAAAACGTAATATCAATAACTTATATAAAATAAAAAATCAAAAAAACATAAATATAAATACTAAAGAGGCAATTAATGTTACCAAAAAGTTAACGGCCACTTTCTTGCTTTTACTTTTAATTGTTTCATTTTCGCTAATTCAGTATCATATATTCAATTAAAAGGTTTTAGGTCTGGTGCCTTTAGTTTTAATTTAGAAATGATCGCCTTTGGACCCAAAATGGAGCACACCTTGAAAAGAAATATATCTCTAGATCTTCTAAAATTGGCAATGGCATTCATGGTTGTTGGTTTACATGCAAGGTTTTTAAGTGAAATAAGTAAGTTCGCTGAATTCTTATTTGTGAACGGCATATTTAGAATTGCAGTTCCAATATTTTTTATAATTAACGGATTTTATTTTTATTCAATATTAATAAAAAAGAAAGAATTAGAATGGTTTAAAAAGGTTGGAATTTTATATTTAGTATGGATGACATTTTACTCTTATTTTTGGTTTAACTTACCTGGAATGTCAACCTCAGAAATCTTCGATTTAGTAGCAAAATTTTTAATTGGTTACCAACATTTATGGTACGTATCAGGAATGATTGGAGCAGCCTTGATAATACTATTAATAAACAAGTTAAATACCTCTTTCATTATCACAAGTGTGTTAGTCACATTTTTAATTGGGGTTTTTATCCAATATGCTGGTAACTATCATTTATTTCAAGGTAGCGACTTAGATATTGCTTTTAATGAAACATGGGTACATAGAAACTTTCTATTTTTTGCATTTCCTTTTTTTACTATAGGCTTTTTAATTAATAAGTACTCTTTTTACAATGTGATCTCAAAAAAAGTGAATTTGATTGGATTATTAACTGGGGGGGCAATGTTAACTTTAGAGTCTTCTATAAATTACTATCAACCATTTAGGGATGGTGCTTTTGATAATTATTTGAGCTTGATATTTTTATGCCCTTTAATATTCATCTATTTTCAGAAGAATTATATCAGTGGAGCGACTAAGCAAATCTCGTTGTATGCTTCAGGCATTTACTTTATACACTCTTTTATCTTAACGATGTTAAAGACATTTTTAGAATATAAAGGAGTTACTTTAACTATCTTAGGGATTATAATATCTGCATTAGCTTCAATTTTTATAATTAAAATTAATAGAAGAGTTAAAGTCATTCTATAAATATCTTTAAATGTTTATAAATTAGGATGGTCGTCGCCACTAACAATAGATTGTACATATGTCAAAATGTACTAAGATTAATAAATATTCTTTTCATTAGCCACATTTAAACTTACATAAATTAAATCAATCTTAGAAAATGGCAAAGCTATTTAAAAATAGTGACGCAAAGCTTCCGACCTAAGGATATAATTGTCTATGGTAGCGGGGCTACCTTAGAATGAAACACAACCCATTCTTCTGATTTTATGTCAAAGCCATCTCTAAACCTAATATTGGAGGTCTTGCTATGAAGAAATCTACTACCTTTTTTATTATTTCATTAACAGTGTATGCTTTATTAATAACTTATCCTATAAGTGCCACTGCAAATACTGCTATAAAATTCAACGGCTATAACTCCTTCATAGAAATGACCCCATGGACCCCTTCGGGTGATTATAAAATCATTGTATGGCTGGGTAATACTGTTGTCGAACGCGGGGAAAGAATATTTATAGCTTCAAACTCCGAGACAAATGAATATTTGAGTTACTTTTCCCACTCTATTCAAGCACAATTTGGTAAGAGCTGGCCAGGTATTTGGGGGAAAATGGATTTTAATAAAACTAAATTTTTAGAAGTGACATTTAAAAAAGGAGTCATGCTTATATCTGATGGTGTAAATAATGCTCACACTTTCGATCCAAATATATCTCCCACCTCTGTTTCATATGATAGACTTTTTCGAAGAGGCAATATCTACTCCAAAGGAACATTACAAGCAATCTCATTTATTGATCTAAATAACATTAAAAATAGTAGGTCTATAGCTTTTGATAAAAATGGATCACCAAAAGTTATCCCTTTAAATAACGCATCCATCATTATTAACAACGTCAATAAGCACGACCTAATACATGATCTTAAAATACCAGTAGCGAATATAAAATGGGTTGAATCAGCTGAACAACTAGGTGCTCTAATAGAAAGTACATACCCTGTTTTACCATTGTTAAGTGAGTCACAGGAAACTCTAGATGCAGTAAACTTTGCTTGGGAAGGGCACTATTGGTTAAGAACTTATATAAACTTGTATAAGGCAACGAATGACACAATGTACATAGAGTGGGCTATTGAATTAGCCAATTTTATATTCGAAAACACCGATGAGAAAAGAGCTGAAAGAAATAACTTAGTTAGAAATTCATATAATCTAGCTCCTAAGTACTATCTAAAAAATAGAACAGAGTTCTCCCCTGGGTGGATGAATAGTTCTTCCAAAACAGTTTCTATTTTGAATGATGGGATGGTTTTAAATGCCGTTATGCGATTAGTCGATGTTATTAAGACTAATAGTCTAGATAAATTTAATGATTTAGCAGATAAGTATATAGAGCTAAGTATTGAGATTGTGAAATCCCACAATTCGTCATGGAGCGAAACAAAACAGAGCAGCATTAGTGGAAGTTGGTATTATGTAGCTCCAAATGAACATTATGGAGATGCTGGACTATGGTCTAATCCTAGAGCATTTAATCATTTAATGACGATGGGAACTGCAATTATATACTTAGACAAATGGTTGGGGGGCATACCTGAATATAAAAACAAACTAAAGAAAATTGAAGGATTTTTCAATGACTACTTAATTCATAATAATGACGGAACTTGTGTGTGGAATTATTCATGGGAGCTAAATGGAAACGAAACAATTGAAGATTCTAGTCATGGTCATCTCGATGTCGGTTTTATTATAGTCGCTGACCAAGAGGGTTACTTAAAAAATTCTGAAATTCCGGAATGTATGGCTAAAACAGTTATACAAAAAATGCTAATAGGTCCAGGGTTAATTTCTAATAAAGTTGATGGCAGCGGAATCGCTATCAAAACAGAACAGCTTGCTGTGACATACGATTACCGAGCACTGATAAAATATCAGCCATCAATTAGAGAATTAACCGATAACATAATTTATCAATTAGGTAATCCTAGTTGGTTTAGGGAGTACACAGCAATATCAGAATCATTCATAGAATATTAGTAGTACGCTAATATAATTTACTTATAAAAATTGAATACATAAAAGCTTTAGCTGTTATGTAAGGCCATTATTTAACCAGCTAAATGTACTTTATTTAGTGAATTTATCTTTCAAAAGTAAATATGCAAATTGTGAATTAGTTATTAAATAACGCTTCCACATTCTTCCTGGTTCTTGAAGTACTCTGTACAACCACTCAAGCCCAGCCCTTTGCATCCATTTTGGTGCACGCCTTACTTTACCAGCCACTACATCAAAGGTACCACCAACGCCCATTACGAAGTCTACGCCTAGCTTATCTTGCCACTTATTAATAAAGTTTTCTTTTTTAGGCGAAGTAATCGCAACAAACAACAATTTTGCACCCGACTCACGAATTTTATTAACCACAGCCTCTTCATCATCCCAAAAATAGCCATCGTTATAACCTGCTATGTTTAAATTTGGGTTTATTGCTTTAACTTTACTTACTGTTTTGCTAACCACTTCCTCAGTAGCGCCAAGTAAAAATACAGGGAAGCCTCTTTTTGCACTCATAAATAATAACTCATGAAACAAATCAACTCCCGCTACACGCTCAGGAACATCATACCCCAAAAAACGCGCACCAAACACAACACCCATACCATCAATATTAATTACATCACACGCTTTAACCGACTCAGCTAAAACAGGATCCTTCTTCATATTAACTATTTTTGCGACATTAACAACAACATGCTGTAAAAATTGCTTTTTCTCAATTCTATCTTCGATGAAAGAAACTGTCTCCTCCATCGTAGCAATATCCATAGGAGCATTCAAAAAATTTATTCTGTGCATCATCATCCTTACTAACTATAGGTTTATAAGCTCTATCTATTACTATGTTTATCTTTTATTACAATAAAATAATAACTCAATAGTAATATTATCAAAAAAGTAAATATCTCAACCATGATATTTTTGTTACCAAGTAAATATTGACTTACCAATGGGGTGAAATGTAAAAAATAATGTAAAACATACGCTAAGAGTGAATTTCTTCCGATTACTGATAATGCATGATGTATAAACGGTGGAATTAATTTCATCTCCGTCACAAAAGCCAGAGTAAGAGCAAATAATATAGAGATACCAATATACAGGGATAAGTATGCTGGGTGAGGTGGGGCTTTGTATTTCGCCAGTGAGAGGCTTATTAGCACATTTTCACTGATAACGTTAAAGACTATTAAACCAAGTGCTATTGCACTAATGGAAATACCCAAAAAAGCTATTAATCTATTCCGATTTATCTCTAAGACTATATACAATTTTGCCAGAAGCATTCCTATAACTACACAAGTAAAAAATGGAAAAAATGGGTAAACATCATAAAAGAAGAGTCTAAACATCATTCCCTCATTACTTGCGCCAAATGACGAGCCAATGTAATAAGTAATGGCATATATAAATAATGTTAATATTAACACTATTTTTGAATTAACCTTGTATATAACAGTGAGGATATATGGGGTACATAATATTGCTAAAAAGTAAAATGTAAGTATCTCTCCTGCTGCTGCAAAGTTAGAATATAGCAAGGTTTCAAAAATTGTTTCTAAGTGTTCCGGGTGGGCCATTGAGTAAATAATTACTATAACTTCTCGAGCTAAAAGGACTTTAGGTAAACGCTTTAAGCTCCAAACAACTAAATTTGAAAAGTTTTTTTTGTTATTTATTTTCCCATAAAATACATACGCAACAGTAAATCCAAAAACTGTTATGAATAAGGGGGTTGCAACTCTAAAGGTAGCTTTTATCGGCTCAACTAAACTGCTTGGTAATAACCCTCTAGCTTCAATTGCACCAATATAATGCATTATGATGAGTAACAAAATAGCTAAACCTCTCAATGAGTCTAACCATTCTAACCTGGGTTTTTTTATAAATTCATTCATTTTATCTTCTTTATACACGCTGTATGTTAGGGCGAGAAATATGAGCAACACAAATTAGCAATAAGCACAATATCCATACTATATGTTGATCTCGAAAAAAAGCAGGCTCAGATATATTATAAAAAATTGGAAAACTAAGTGCTGAAATGCAAACATTAGAGGTTTTTCGATAAAAAATAAAAAAATAAGAAATAATTATGAATAAGCTAAAGATACCTACTTGGCTTAATAGTTCTATATAGCCGTTATGGGCTGAGTTAATATATTGCATAAAACTATATTCATCATCAAAAAAATACGGTGTGATAGGCGTTCCAAAATAACTACCATAGCCATAACCTAAATTTATTTTTTCAAAGTAATAAAGGTCATGGTAAATATTTTCCCATATTGCGCCTCGCCCGGTCATGAAACTAGAATCAACAAACATGCTTATATTCCAAAAATCATTTGCTAAGTAAGATATGTAGGGAAAAACAATGAACAAGCACAGCACTGAAAAAACAGCGAAAAAAGTAAAAGCTCTATTTACGATGCTCGATAATTGAGTTAGTAGAAAGTACAAAGCTACCAAAATGATAGATGTTTTGCTGACAGTAAATATCAAGAATAGACCTAAAATTAAAAGAATTTTTTTATTTTCTTTTAGCTTATTATTGGACACGAAAATTATATGTGAAAATACAATTAAAAAAGCTAATGTCGCCCCCATAATGTTTTTTGATTTAGAAAAGCCTGCCAACTCAAAATAGGGATTAACTCCTGAACCAATTACAATAGAAAAAACGATCATCGCGATAATAAAAATGCATAAAGCTCTCACATTATTCACTAACTGACCTGTTAATACCGAGAAGATATATGACTGTACAAGTACCCAAAATAGTAAAAGTTGGAATAATGTTCTCTTGACCGTTAGTGATATGAAATTAGACCAAAAACAGCTTATAAAAAATATTAAGAGAGAGACTCCAAAAAATAGAAATGGTAATTTTAATTCTTTAAGTGCTAGTTGATATAACGGGTTGCTCTTTTCTTTAAAGAACAAAACTAGATATAAAAATGTTAGCGATATCCAAAAAAACTGCTTAAAACTATCGCTTCCAGACTTTACCTCATTTAAAGTATTCAAGTCTAACTCGAGCAAAGAAACCTTTGGTGCTAAATCTGGAGTAAAAAAGCCACATAAATATAAGAGGACAATTAAAAATCCGTACTTTTTGAGAAAAATAAAGATTTTCATCTGAATATACTAATACAAGAGTTTATTCGGCCAAAATCTCTATATATTTCACATTTAACTCTAAAGCGCTTAGCGGTATTACTAAAGAAAGTAATATATTTAACCGCATGGTAGCTCAACTTAACGCAAGTACTAAGAAATAAATAAAGCGCGTACTTTTTTCCTTCACGTAAAATTTTCCTAGTACCATAGTTTTTACCATTTAAATAAAGCCTATTTAAAGCCCAATTGTGAGTTGCCCTTTCTTCTGTCAACATTTCATAAACTATAGACTCGTTATTCCAGAGAATAGGGACATGCTTAGAAAGCCTCTCAAAGAAATCCGAGTCTTCACCGCCAGTTTCATTGAATTCTTTACTGAACAGAACTTTAAACTTTTTTATTACATCCATGTCTATCAAACAATTACCTGTGGCACCATGGAATATACGTTCTAGATGTCCATAATGCTTTCTATCATGTATCCCGGAGTTTTTTATGTCTGTGTCGACAAAGCTAGGATAGGTTGTAAAAACCGGACCAATTACAGCGCCAAAAGAGAGTTTTTTATTGTTAATAATTTCCAAATACTTTGAAAACCAATTTTCCTCTACAACTTCATCATCATCTACAAATATTAGCCATTTAGTATTTACAGATTGAATAGCTCTGTTTCTCGCATTAACAACTCCTTTAGTTTTTTCAGAGAAATATTGGATAGTGTAGTTTTCTGCTTTTGGTACATCAGTTAACAACTGGTAAGCAGATTGGTACTCATCATTATCTATAATATTTATAGTTACAAACTCATTTGTTTTATTAATAGATTTTATAACACTATTAATAGTCTCTATAAGATACGCTCTTTTGTAAGTACATATTGAGATAGTAATGATACTGTTAGGCACTTTGAACTCTCTTTAATTTGTTTAAATAAATATATGACATAATTAATAGGACTAATTCTCCGAACGCTATTGATAAAGGTACATATCGCCAATCAAAGAATATAATGATAAAGGTCATTGAAATGACAGTCGATAGACTCGCAACTAAGTTAAATAGTGTTTGTATTTTAAAAACATCAAAAGCTTGTAAAGCTGTAGATGTAACCATTCTTAACTGGATAATGGCTACGCATAAACCCCACAGAAATACTGTTAAGAACATCTCTTGCTTGGCATCACTAAATAAATAGTCTTCAACAAATGCCCAAGTAAAATATATTAGAAACAAAATAAATACGTTTAAAAATACTACACAGATAATACTTAGTGTATAAAACTGCCCAAACTTTCTTAAAGAATTAGTTCCCACAAGCGAGGCGAGATGATTTCTAGCAACTCTTATCCAACCATTTATTAGTAAATTTAATGGACCAAAAAAGACTCTTGCGGCCTGAACTAAACCTAAGATTTCTGCTGAATAAAATGCAGTTAAAACTACTATGTACAAGCGACTATGAATTTCTGTAATTAACACTCCGATACTAGACCACTTTGCAATTGACCAAATTTTCACACTATAGAATCTATAAACTTTAATAATGGAAAATGTTAACTTTAACTTTAGATAAAGTAATGGAATTAATGCGGCACATAAAGAAGCCAAACCTAATAATAAGAGAACACTATTTGGAGTAATTTGATATAAAAGCTTGTTTAGAAATAAAAGTAATAGTGAAAGCGAAATAAATACTACGTCCAAGAAAAAAACTTTTCGGACATTAAAATCTATTAGCAATAAAGATTTAATATATTCTCTTAAGCAAAAAGATACTAAATAAAGTCCAACTGCAATCAAGCTTAACTGTGAGTAAATCGTAATAAAAAATGCAATAAAAGAAGCTACTACCAAATAAAGTAACTCAATGGTGTTATAAAAGTTTATGTATTTTGAAAAACCATTAAGTACCCTTTTCTTAGTTCTAATAGCCATTGGGGTCACGATTAATGAATTTTGGAAAGAGATTAATGTCATACCAATAGCAAAAATTAGGCTATATTGGCCAAAACTCTCAAAACTTAAAATCCTGATAAGGTAAATACTAATTAGAAGATTGAATACACTCAAAATCCCTTGATTTAAAATTGAAGTTATTATTTTCCCTTTCATTTTAAAACTTACCTATGACCTTTCAACTTGGCAGGATTACCGCACACGATCTGGTAGTTAGAAATTGATTTAGTAACAATTGAGCCAGCACCAATAACAACCCCATTTCCTATAGTAACTCCAGGTAATATAATTACATTAGCTCCAATCCAAACATCATTGCCAATTTTAACATCTTTAAATTCTTCTCCCTGCATATTTATAGGGATATCTCTATTTTTTATTGTATGATTCTTTGTGTAGATTTTAACATCGGGCCCCATTAATAAATCATTACCTATGGTTACCCCTCCATAAACTCTGCAATTCTCTCCTAACATAGAGTTTTTACCTATACGAATGTTAGGCGAAAATTTTGCATCTTTCTCTATATTCAAGTTACCCCCATGAAAATCTAGAAAGCACTTTGCATTAAGAGATCTTACTTTCCTAAACAGTTTACCTAAAGGCCTATAATTGGCAGGCAGGTGTATTGAAAAAGCAAGGTAAAACCAATAAGTAGGAAATTTAAATATTTTTTTATACATTTTTTAAGTCGCTCAAATATCTATCTTTAACATTACTTACTAAGAAAACATCAAGCATTCCATCTCTTATGTCCCTGTATAAATTTTTCTTAATCATTGACTGCTCTTTAAGAAAAAGTTGCATAGCATTTTTTATAGCTAATTTATCTTTAAATAAAACTTTCTGGAGGTAATTTTTATCTCTTAAATAGCCATCTATACCTGATTTCTCGCAACATAAAACAGGAAGGCCTTCTAACAATGCTTCGACATAAACCATTCCAAAAGTTTCATTTTTACTTGGCATTAACAATGCGCAGTAATTCTTGTAACTATCAATTAGGTCTGCTTTGGGTAAGGTACCTTTAAGGAATACTTGATCACCAACCCCATGTTTTAGGCTAAAACCTAACAGCTCTCCTTTAATTTTATCATTTGAAGAACCGTATATCTCTAACGTAACATCAGGGAAAAATTGCATAGCCTCAATGACATCGAGTAAACCTTTTTTTTCAGCTGACTCTAATCTACCAACAAAGATAAATTTTTTTGATATAGTGAAGCCTTCATTTAAACAAGGATTAGTGTGACTTTCAGTAGTTACTATGTTAGGTAAGTTGCTTTCATTTAAATGTTTATAACCTAACATTTTATTAATCGTATTTTTAGACCAAGCACTAACCCAAAATATATGTTTAGCTGTTTTAAAAATATTGCGAAAAACATGACGGCTAAGTGGCTTATTTTTTATAAACTTAAGATCTGTATCAGCTCTAACGCTCAAAACGTATTTAACACCAGTAAATTTAGACAGAAAATAAGCGATAACACCATCAACTGTTAGTTTATGACCATGGATAACATCAAACTGAATATTATTCTTTTTTATTTCTTTTAACAAAATTAAGGAATAAATAAATGAACTTAATATATGAAATAAAGCAAATGGTAGCGATGGAACCTGAAAATAAAAGTACCCATCATATTTTTGAAAGCATAGTTTTCCCATCTTAACTCTTCTCAGCGCAATTACTTTATGACTAGCTTCTTTTTGAGTTTCATGAAGTAAGTTTTTCACAGCGTTAGTGTAGTTAAGAGTTGTATGATCTGGGTAATCAGAAACAATATGTAAAACTTTTAAGTCAGACATTATCTAATTTCCCATACTTCTTGGTGGATATATTTTGCTTTATTATTCTCGCAGGGTTCCCTGCTACTATGCAATTATTAGGTACATTTTTTGATACTAAGCTTCCGGCAGCAACAATTGAATTATTACCTATTGTAATGCCTGGCAGAACAATCGAGTTGGCTCCAATAAAACACTCTTTACCTATAATTGTATCAGCATGAATAGCCCGTACAAAATCATGTGTAAGTATAGTCGCGCCAAAAGCAACATAAGAATCACGACCTATAAAAACGCCCTTTGGGTTTGTTTTGTCTAAGTTGCATTTACTAGAAAGTAAAACACCATCTGAAATATTCATCCCGTAATAAAGTTTTAAAAACTTAACTCTCAAGCTTAAAAGCAGTAATCGAATAAAACGTACCATATATTTATAACCTTAAGTATTTATGCAGGGCGACCTATACTGTAATATTTTATACCTTTCATTTTCATTCTTTTTAACTCAAATAGATTACGGCCATCAAAAATGATGGCTTCATTAAGCTTCTGCTTTATTAATGAAAAGTCTGGTGCTTTAAAGTTTTGCCATTCTGTACAAATAACTAAGGCATCAGCTTTGTTTAGAGCTGACTCTTTGGTACCCATCAAGCTTAAATCATCTCGACTACCGAAAATTCGTTGGGTTTCTTCCATTGCTTCAGGGTCATAAGCTTGCACCTTGGCCCCTGCTTTCCATAGTTGCTCCATTAGAATACGACTTGGTGCTTCTCTCATGTCATCTGTGTTAGGTTTAAAGCTTAAACCCCACAATGCAAAAATCTTACCTTTTATTGCATCTGGATTTTTCTCTAAATCATAGTGCTTAGTAATATATTCAAATAACTTATGCTTTTGAGCATAATTTACGGCTTCAACTGCTTTGAGAATTTTTGATTCGTAGCCTATGCCGTCAGTTGTGCGAACAAGTGCTTGTACATCTTTTGGAAAACATGAACCACCGTAACCACAACCAGGATAAATAAACTGATAACCAATTCTCGGATCTGAGCCTATGCCATGGCGAACATGCTCTATATCAGCCCCTACTCGCTCTGCAATATTAGCCATCTCGTTCATAAAGCTAATCTTGGTCGCAAGCATACAGTTAGCTGCATATTTAGTGAGTTCAGCACTTTTAATATCCATTACGATAATTTTTTCATGATTTCGGTTAAATGGAGTATACAGTTCACGCATCTTCTCTTCTGCATCAACTGAATCTGTACCAATAATAATGCGATCAGGGCGCTTACAGTCACTAACTGCGGCCCCCTCTTTTAAAAACTCAGGATTTGATACCACTGAGAAGGTTAAATCACTTTTTCGGTTATCAAGAATTGATTGCACTGTTGCATTAACTTTATCTGCCGTGCCGACAGGTACTGTTGACTTATCGATAATAACTTTTGGCTTTTGCATATGTGTAGCAATAGTTTCTGCTACTTTTAATACGTATTTTAAATCTGCAGAACCGTCTTCGTCTGGCGGAGTACCAACTGCAATAAACTGAAGCTCACCAAACTCAACACCAAACTGGGCATCTGTTGTAAATATTAAACGCCCTTCTGCAAAGTTTTTTTCAACTAATGGTGCTAAACTTGGTTCGTAAATTGGAATAATACCTTTTTTTAGATTTTCTATCCGAGTTTCATCAATATCGACACAGCAAACATCGTGGCCAGCGTCTGCAAAAACTGCGGCTTGAACTAAGCCAACATAACCAATACCATAAAAAGTAACTTTCATTATAAGTTCCTTACAAAATACCGCGAGTATCAATAACAACTTTTGATGCAAACTCTGTTTTATCTGCAGCTTTAAATTGTTTATGATCAACTAATACTACAACGACATTTGCTTGCTCCAGTGCGCTTTCTAACGACACTAAACTAACATTTTTATCTGCTAGGTTGGCTGGTAGCTCTGAAATGTTTGGCTCTACCGCAAGTATTTCACCAATATTTTTTGCTGCTAACTCTTCAACAATATTTAATGCTGGGCTCTCACGAAGATCGTCAATATCGGCTTTAAATGAAAGGCCTAGGCATGCAATAACTGGACGTTTAAATTCATCAGCGGCTTTTGCTACTTTTTCAATTACGTAAAATGGTTTTGCGTCGTTAGTTAAGCGTGCTTGTTTAATTATTTTTGCTTCGTCTGGGCAACTTGCAACAATAAACCAAGGATCAACCGCAATACAGTGGCCGCCAACACCTGGGCCTGGGTTTAAAATATTTACACGCGGGTGACGATTAGCAAGCTTAATAAGCTCCCACACATTAATTTTTAATTTGTCACAAATGACTGACAATTCATTGGCAAAGGCAATGTTTACATCGCGAAATGAGTTTTCGGTTAACTTAGCCATTTCAGCAGTACGAGCATTAGTAATAATACACTCGCCGCGCACGAAAGTTTCGTATAACTTAACGGCTTTTTCGCTACATGCTTTGCTCATACCACCTATTACACGGTCGTTTGATACCAGCTCTTGTAATACATAACCAGGTAATACACGCTCAGGGCAATGAGCAACATTGATGTCGGCGGCATCGCCTTTATCTTGTGGGAACGTTAAATCAGGGCGCGCTTCACTTAACCAAGCGGCTAGTTGCTCTGTTGCACCTACAGGTGAGGTGCTTTCTAAAATAACTAAGTTACCTTTTTCAAGCACTGGGGCAATCATTTTTGCAGCCGATTTAATATAGCTTAAGTCTGCACTGTGGTTACCACTTTCGCTATGAATAAATGGTGTAGGTACAGCTACCATAAACGCATCGGCTTTTTCTGGCGTTGTAGTCGCTCTTAAGTTACCAGTAGATACTACGCCGCGAACTATTATGTCCAGATCAGGCTCTACTATGTGTATTTCACCGGCATTAATGGTATTAACTGCTTTTTCGCTTACGTCTAAACCAATTACTTTCATACCGCGCGATGCAATAACCGCCGCAGTTGGTAAACCTATGTAGCCTAAACCAACAACTGAAACTGTTTTAATTGTCATTACTAAATCCTTGAAAAAGTTTTAAACTTTATTTTAATCTTTAAAGTGTTGCTTAATTTTAGCCACAATGCGTTCACACGCTTTACCATCACCATAAGGGTTATGTGCACGGCTCATTGACTGATATTCTTGAGCGTTAGTGAGTAAGTTATTAACTTCATTCACGATGCGAGCTTTATCTGTGCCTACTAGTTTAACTGTACCTGCTTCTACCGCTTCTGGGCGTTCTGTGGTGTCACGCATAACAAGTACAGGTTTACCTAGGCTTGGCGCTTCTTCTTGAACACCACCTGAGTCGGTTACGATTATGTGAGCTTGATTCATTAAGTACACAAATGGTAGGTAGTCTTGCGGCTCGATTAAATGCACATTATCAACATTTTTTAATATGCGATTTACTGGTTCGCGTACATTAGGATTTAAATGCATTGGGTATAAAATTTGTGTATCTGGGTGCGCAGTTGCAATTTCTACCAATGCCTCACAAATTCGCTCAAAACCGCCACCAAAGCTCTCACGGCGGTGCCCTGTAACTAAAATAAGCTTTTTAGTTTCATCGAGTTCTGGAAATTTAGCTTTTAGAGTTGAAATTAAAGCGCTGTCGGTTTTTACTTTATCAACCACTTGTAATAATGCGTCAATAACGGTGTTACCAGTAATTACGATATCGTCAGCACTTACCGCTTCATTGAGTAAGTTTTGCTGCGATGTTTGCGTTGGTGCAAAATGCAGCTTTGTAATAGCACCAGTAAGCTTGCGGTTACCCTCTTCTGGCCATGGTGAACTTAAGTTGCCTGTTCGTAAACCTGCTTCTACGTGCCCCACTGGAATTTGCTGATAAAACGCCGCTAAACTTGCAGATAAAGTAGTACTGGTATCGCCATGAACAAGCACTAAATCTGGTTTAAACTCTTCAAGAATAGGTTTTAGACCTAACAAAATATTTGTTGTTACATCGTATAAGCTTTGACCCGGTTTCATAATGTTCAAATCGTACTCTGGTACAATTTCAAAAAGGTCTAAAACTTGGTCAAGCATTTCACGATGCTGAGCAGTAACACATACTTTTGCATCAATACCGTCTGCTTCATTTAGCGCTTTAACTAGCGGCGCCATTTTTATTGCTTCAGGTCGCGTACCAAAAATACTTAATACTTTAATAGCCATGATTTCCCTTAATTTTTTACTAACCGATTTTGCATAACTTTATGCATTTGCCATTAATTGCTTAACGCGCTTGGTAAATTCTTCACCCATTAGGCCTGATTGCATTGCATACTCTACGTTTGCGAGCATATAGCCTAGTTTTGAGCCGCAGTCGTGCGACTTACCTTTTAAATGATACGCTTCAATTGTTTCAAGGTGACGTAACTGTAGTAATGCATCTGTTAATTGGATTTCGCCGCCTGCACCTGGTGGCGTATATTCAAGCAAATCCCAAATAGCAGGCGACACAACATATCGCCCTGTTATGGCTAAATTACTTGGCGCTTCGTCATTGTTTGGTTTTTCAACCATGTTGGTAATGGCTGCATTTTCGCCTGGGACAATATTTTTACCCGCTAAATCAACTACACCATAGTTGTGCACTTCTTCATGTGGGACAGGCTCAACCATAATTTGGTTATGCTGGGTGCGCTCAAATCGGCCGATCATTTGCGTTAAGTTATCAACCTTTAGGTTCGACTTATATTGATCGATAATGACATCAGGCAACAAAATAGCAAAAGGGTTATTGCCAATGATTGGGCGAGTTTCAAGTATTGCGTGGCCTAAGCCTAACGGCGCTGATTGACGAACCGAAATAATGCTTACATCTCGCGGGATTATTGAACGAACTTCTTCTAGCAAACTGCGTTTTACACGGGCCTCTAAGGTCGCTTCTAGCTCAAAGCTGGTATCAAAGTGATTTTCTATTGCGTTTTTAGATGCATGAGTTACCAGTACAATTTCTTTAATACCGGCTTTTACTGCTTCGTTTACAACGTATTGAATGAGAGGTTTATCGACTAGCGGAAGCATTTCCTTTGGCGTTGCTTTGGTGGCTGGTAGCATGCGCGTACCTAAACCTGCAACAGGCAAGACTGCTTTTAATACTTTCACTTCAATTCCTTTTTCTTAACTTTTTATTTTTCGTAGAAACTTATTGATGCTGTTGCTAAATTTAAGCATGTATTTTAAGTGCTACTGTCCGTATGGGCGGGTATTATACACACCAGATAAATTCGCTCAATACAAAAAAGCAGCCTTTTAGATTGTTTTGTGTTAACTAAATGTTGCAGGCGTAATGAGTGCACTTTTTATAACCTATCATTTTAGTTTCAATGGGAATATAATTACTGCGTTAATTTTTTAGGGATGGGCTTTGTGCGGGTAGGAATTTGCATCATTATATTAGTGTCTTTTTTTGCTTGTGCACAAGACATGCTTTTACATTTGCGTAATAGCGATATAATTACCCGTGCCAAACAGTTTTATGGTGATGCTGGCCACCAAAGAATAAAAAACTGGCTGAGTTTTATAGATGACTCTGCCGACAAAAGCGAATGGCAAAAAATTCATTTAGTTAATGACTTTTTTAATAAGCATATAAAGTACAAAACCGATGACGAGCTTTGGCAAAAAAAAGATTATTGGGCCACGCCACTAGAAAGCTTGGGGGTGGGTATGGGTGACTGTGAAGACTATGTTATTGCAAAGTATTTTACTTTAATAGCCTTAGGAATCCCTGAAGAAAAAATACGCTTTATGTATGTACGCCAGCGTACGGTTAATCAACCTCACATGGTGCTTATATACTTTGAACAACCTAATCAAATACCGCTAGTACTTGATAATTTCAATACAAAATTGGTACCTGCCAGTAACCGTGGTGATTTAAAACCTATATATAGTTTTAATGGCCAAGGTTTATGGTTAGCCAAGTCGAAAGGGTTAGGTAATAAGGTTAAAAATAGTCGTGGTGTTTCTGCTTGGAACACCATGCTTGAGCGAATTGAACAAGGTGAGCTTGCGCCCGCCAACGATAACAATAAAGGAACTAGTAGTTATGTCTCGACTCTTTAAATATGGATTGAGTTTAAAGACTCAAGTATATGGCTTGATCATTTTAATTTCGATAATTTCGTTTTGTGTACGCGTTATTACCGATGTTGATACAACCCGTAATTACTTACAAACGCAAATGGCTAGCCACGCGCAAGATACCGCTACCAGTTTAGGCCTTTCTATCTCTCCTTATTTAGAAGACAACAGCCTAATGATTGCCGAGACGATGGCAACCGCTATTTTTGACTCTGGTTACTATAGCCAAATTAAATTTACTGACGTGCAAAACAACATCGTTTTTGAATTACAAAACCCTAAGCGTGTAGAGTCTGTTCCTAGCTGGTTTATAGGTGCTGTTGAACTAAGTGCACCAAGTATGCACTCTGAAATAAATAATGGCTGGATGATGGCAGGCACTCTTGATGTAACAAGTCATACTGGGCAATCGTATTTAACCTTGTGGCAGCACACCTTGCGCAGCTTATATAGTTCGTTTTTACTCTTAGCAGCTTCGCTGGCAATTGCATTTTTAATATTACGTGCGGTATTTAAGCCACTACAAGCAGTTGAAAACCAAGCGATGTTAGTAACACGAAAGCGTTTTACCTTAAATAAAGAAATACCGGTTGCTCGAGAACTTCGCACTGTTACGCAAGCCATTAATAACATGGTTTTAAACCTACAAAGTACGTTTGATTCACTAACAAAACAAACTCAAGCACTTACAGAAGAGGTATACATAGACTCGTTAACAGGGTTAGGTAACCGCAAGTCGTTTGAAAACCACTTTAATTCAGTTGTTAATAATATTACTGACGATACACCCATTACCGCAATGATGCTTACCCTGCCCTCGTTAAATAATATTAACCAAGTTGTAAGCTATCAAGATGGCGATCAGCATGTGCTTGATGCAGCAAAAATACTTAAACAGCTTGCTGATGAGTTACCAAATTCATCTTTATTTCGGCTCAACGGCGGAACGTTCGTTTTATTGGCCCCGTATGATGTTTTATTTTTAAGTAAAGCTCGCTTAGATGTGAGTGATAAGTTAAGTCAAAAAGAAAATAGCTCACACATTAATGGTTACGCTAATTTAGCCATAGTTGGGATTGATCAAGGCGCTGCCTTGGGTGAAGTGTTGTCGTTACTTGATACTAGTTGCACTATTGGCGAAGATGCTACATTAGATAATGCCGATAAAGAATCATTATTTAGTGTTAACCAATGGCGTACTTTAATTAAGTCGATTATAAATGCTGGTGAAGTCAGCTTTTCGGTGCAGCCCGTAAAGCAAGCTAATAAAACTGACTCTCAATGTTATTTTGAAGTATTTGCCCACTTTATTCATGAGGGTGAAAAAGTAAATAATGGTCACTTATTCGCCATGGCTGAAAAGTTAAATTTAACCGAAGAACTCGATAAAAAAATTATACGAAGCTTTGTAGATATAAAAGAACATTACCCTAATGATGTATTTGCACTTAATATTAGCAAGGCATCGTTGTACTCAACTGACTTTATACAATGGCTCACCCTTTATTCGCACACTAAACCCGTTATCAAAACAAACCTTGTATTCGAACTGCATGAAATTGGTTTGCTCTATAATGTGCACGTAGCTTCGTTACATATAGATGCAATTAAAGAGCTGGGTATTAATGTATGTATTGAACACTTTGGCACTAGCTTAACGTCGTTCAGGTATTTACAAGGTCTTGATATTGAGTATGTAAAAATTGATGGTAGTTATATTCAAGATTTAGTAACTAACCCACAAAGCCAGTTTTATATTCAAACAGTTAATAATATTTGTCATGGTTTTGGTATTAAAGTTTTAGCCTGTTTAATTGAAAAAACTGAAACGTTAGAGATACTCGAATCCTTGGGATGTGATGGGGTACAAGGTAATTTAATACTGTCACCATCAAAAATTATTAAATCTAATGAAAATGGCGTAAATAAAGAGTTTACTTTTTGCGCCGATGCGCTAAAATTTTGCAATTAAAACTCAACCTAGGGACGAGAAATGAAAAAATTACTTTTAGCTGGCTTAGTAGCTAGCGCAACAGCTCTTACTGCTCTTCCAACCCATGCACAAACGGATAACGATGCTGTGGTTCAAGAAGTGAGCATAAATAACATTATTGATATTCTTAATAACGTTACCGCAGATACTTCATCTGAGCAATTACGCGAAGACTTAGTGGAAGCTATTAAACGTATTTGTAAAAACAAAGAAAAAGTTGAATTAGAAGAGAAATTACTAAATGCCGCGTGTAGCGCTGCAGACATTGATGCGATGGTTGCAGCTGTTGTTGCCCAATTTGGTGCAGATAACCCGTTAATTTCTGACTTTTTAGCTGCACTTACGGCTGCAGGTTTAGACTCTGATGCAATTACACTTGCTGCAATTACTGCAGGTGTTGATGCAACCACCGCTTCTGAAGCGACCGCTGCAGGCCCTGGTGTAGGTCAACCTGCTCCGCCAGTAGGCAGTTTACCAACATTACCAACACCTCCAGGCTCTGGTGGTACAGGTGGTGATAACGGTATATCTGAAGTCGGTAACTAGTTTTTACCATAAGTATATTTAAACGCAGCCTATTGGCTGCGTTTTTACTTTGTTTGAGTTTATTTTGAATCGTTTTATATTTTTTTTAATTTGTTTGATCCTATTTCTACTTCCTCTTCCTTTAGGTAGTTACCGACCTTGGGCAATTTTAGCTATTGGCATTTTAACTAGCTTTACCTTTATTACCCATCTTACCCACAGTGTGTTAAATAACACCCAACCGCTATTTCCGCCTCGCTATTCTTGGCCACTATTTTTTACTCTAAGTGCAGTTATTTTAGTTTGTTGTATACAGCTGTTTGGCGTGAGTGTTGATGCATTTCAAACTAAACAAATGTTATTAAAAACCTGTTTTTTAATCATGCTGAGCTGGTTAATATTTAACTACTGCAATAGTGCAGAGCGAATTAAAAAGTTAATTTATGCTGTTATTTTTGCCGGTGTATTTCAGGCGTTGTACGCTAGTTATTTAAACTTATCTCCCGATATAGTAAGCCCTTTATTTGGCTACAAACATACAGATCGTGCAATTGGTACTTTTACCTACTCTAACTTTTTAGCTAACTATTTAGCATTGTGCCTATGTTTAGGCATTGGTGTTTTAATTAGCGAACTAAAACGCACTAACAACGGCTATAAACCTACTTTAAAGCAAACATTACGTGCTTGGGCGGAAGTATTATTGAGCTCTAAAATAATTTTACGTATATCCCTAATTATAATTATTGTGGCGCTTATTTTAACTCGTAGCCGCATGGGTAATTCGGCCTTTTTTATAGCCTTAATTATAGTGAGCTTACTGGCGCTTTTTGTTTATAAGCAAAAGCCTAAAGCCTTTAAATTGCTGATTGTGAGCTTTTTCATTATTGATTTAATCATTATTGGTGCTATTTTCGATGTAGAGAAAGTAAAACAACGTATTAGCGAAACCAGCTTGCAATCAGAAACACGAGATGAAGTTGTACGTGACTCCATTCCACTGATTTTAGATAACCCAATATTGGGCTCTGGTGGCGGTACTTTTTATACTGCGTTTCCTGCGTATCAATCTGAGCCCTACTCTGGCTACTACGACAATGCGCATAACGATTATGTACAATTTGCAGTTGAGCTAGGTATTCCTGCCACAGCGTTATTAGGACTGCTGGTGCTTTATTGTTTGTGGTTATGTATTAATACTATGCGAACGCGTAAGACGGCGCTTTATCAGGGGGTGGCGTTTGGTTGTGCTACGGCCATAGTAGCCATGATGCTACATTCGTCGGTTGATTACTCCTTACAAGCCGGCGCAAACTCGATGTTGTTTATAGTGGTGTTATGTTTAGCTATATTAACCAATAAGTTACCGGCACCAAAACGGATTAAAAAAAGACGAAGTTAACGGGCTGCGGGGAGCGGGTTACGAGCCTAATACCCTCATACTTTAAACATGCGCGAGGTAAACTGCCGCCTACGAATAAGGGTAACATAGCGGTTTATTGTAGGCGGGGCTTTATGCCGCGCAAAGAAATTATAAACAAAGAGAGTTAAGAGACGCTGCGCTTTTGGATATTTACCCCGTAACTCGAAACTCGTCGCCCGTCGCCCGTCGCTAGCGACATTATAAAATGACGCGACATGAAGCCGCTGCTACAAGTTGGCAATAATATCGACCTAATTCTTGTATTAAATCACTGCTCTTCTAAATCAAATTCGGTGGTGTGGCCGTCGCCGTGGATTAGTTGGTACCTTGCTAAATTACCCGCTTCAAGCGTGACTAAGCTAATCGCTGAATCGCTTACTAAGTACTTTTGCCCTTTGCCTTTAGTTTGGTGTTTGTCTACTTCCATATGCCAGCGTTTGGTAAAAAAGTTAAGTGGGCTTTTGGGGCCGTATAAAATAGAGTCGAGCTTGTCGAGTATATTTATTAGCTTGCGTGGAAACTCATTTTTAATGCCACTGGCTGTCAGTTGCCAAATTCTGTTGGGATGATCGCCAAAACGCTTTTGCACTGAAAAACAAAACGAATAGTGTACATCGCCCGATAAAATCAGCGTTTCGTTTGGGGTGTCGGTGCGCCTAAAGGTGTTGAGTAACTTTTTGGCTGAGCCTTCGTGGGCCATCCAGTTTTCTACATCAACCATCAGTGGTTGCCCACACATATTAAACACCGCTTGAATTGCCTCTATCGATTTAACCCCAAACACGGGAGCAGGCGATACAATAATTACTTGGTCATGGCTTAATAGGCTTTCTTCTAGCTCTGTGAGACGTTCCCAATCAAGTAAGCCTGAGGGTTCATTAAAGTTTTGCTCATTACGCCAACGATGCGTACGGGTATCGAGCACCACCACTTTAGGAATGGTCATTAGCTCGTAATGCCAATGGTTAAAATCGTTAAGGTGCTTATCAAACGCTTTAAATTGCCATTGCATATCGCCGGCTAAACAGTCGTTAAAAGGGCCAAGTAACGATCCGGTTTTTTGCAGTGCGTCGTTGCCCATTCCCTGAAACAACCAATAGCTCGCTAAGCCATTATTTACAATACGCTTGCTGCTGGGGTTTTGATTAATGGCTTGCTCCCACCCTGCGGTGAGGTTCCAATCATCGGTTACATCATGGTCATCAAACATCATTAAGGTAGATACATTGGCAAACAATCGCTCTACCTCTGCTAAACCTTGTGCATAGTCGATTAATGCGGTTTTTTCTGCATTAAATAGCGCTTGATTTTTTCCGTTACCACCTGGGTAACTTAAGTTATTTAGGTCAATGTATTGCCATGCTTGGCTACTAAAATTGAGTAAATACAGTGCTATGAACTCTTCAAAATGAATCAGATGATTATACGCTTTTACACTAGAAAAATGCGGTTCGTCCTTTTTTAACCAATAGCCAATACCTAGTTTTGAGCGGTTTTTCCATGAGGTAGTTGGCAACAAGTAATGGCGACCATACAACTGTTCTGCAATTTCAGCGGGTAAATCTAAATCAAGTGGCTGCTCTTTATAAATACCCAAGTGCTTAATTAGCTGATGTATCGCTAATAACATGGGGCCAGCTACATCGTCAGCATAAATTTGATCGCCCGAAAGCAATAATAACTGTGCCCCCTGCTGTTCATTACTTCGCTGAAAGGCTTGCCAATGGCTTGAACTTACTAGGCTGTCTTTTGCAGGATGATGCGCATTGCGGCACGAGCCATGTAATATTTGCGTTAGTTTTTTGGGGATCACAAATTCAGGTAATGGCTGATTGTTAAAGCTAAATGCTGATAAATCAACAGGGGTGTCATCAAAAAATAGTTGGTATGATAATAATGTATCGCGCGGGAACTGACTGTTTATAGGTTTAATTACCACAAACTGTAAGAATAAATGCTCCCCTAGCCTTATGGTGTCTTGTTCGCTATAGCACTCGTAGCCAATTAGCTCTACACGGCAATTTACTGGCTTTGAAGTAGCAAACTGAATACAAACTGCAGCTTTTTCTGCTCGGCGCACCATGGGCCCCATAATTAACAGCGGGTGTTGCACCGAGAGAGTCGTCATGAGGTTAGCCTTTAGCTGCTAATTTAAATAAAGAGTAAAAGTTATCAGTAGTGGCTTTTGCCAACTCGTTAAAGCTAACGCCTTTGAGTTCGCTAATGTAATAAGCCACGTCTTCAACATACGCTGGCTGATTAGTTTTACCACGATATGGGACTGGTGCTAAATAAGGCGAGTCGGTTTCAATAAGCAGTCGTTCGAGAGGAATTTGCTTTACTACCTCTTTAAGCTCTACCGCATTTTTAAAGGTCACAATGCCTGAAATAGAGATATAAAAGCCCATATCAATGGCTTTTTTGGCCATATCCCAATCTTCGGTGAAACAGTGAAGTACCCCACCGCAATTTTCTGCTTTGTGCTCACGCATTAAATTAATGGTATCGGCACGCGCATCACGGGTATGAATAATAAGTGGCTTTTGTAATTCATTAGCTACCTCAATATGGCCAACAAAACTCGCTTGTTGCACTACATGAGTATCTTTTGCATAGTAATAATCAAGCCCAGTTTCACCTATGGCTACTACTTTGTCGTGTGAGGCTAAATCAATTAATTGCTGTTTGTTGAGTGCGTCTTTTTGATCTAGCGGGTGCACGCCACATGACGCAGACACGTCATCGTAATGCTTAATTTGCTCTAGCATATTGGGAAACTGATCAAGTGTGACACTGACACATAAAAAGTGCTCTACTTTTTTAGCGCGGGCATTATCAAGTACTTGGTCTAGGTTTAAATCAAGTTTATCAAAATCAAGGCGGTCTAAATGGCAATGAGAATCTACAATCAAAATAAGGCCTGTTTTTACTACATGGTATAAGTTGGATTGCCGGAGTTTAACATAGTCCCCAGCAGTTTTTCGATCTTCGCGTTTAGATTGGTTTTGTCATCTAAAAAGCTAATACCGATCCCCGGTGGATTTGAGCTCTGAGCGCCTTGTGGAGTGACCCACGTAACCTTTCCGGTTACCACGTCATCTTCTAGCGCGTCAGGTAAGGTAACGCGTAAGGCAAGTGAATACCCAGGTTCATAACGCATATTGGTGCGTACAAATAACCCACCTTTTTTTAAAAAAGGCATGTAACAGCGATATAGTTCATCAAGGTCGTCTATATCTACTAATAGCTCTTGCATATCTAGTCCTTTTTATTGGTTACGTAATGTATACGCTAGTCGTGATACCGCAAGCGGTAAATTTAACCCAAGTATTTGTATGTTATTCTGTAAAAAATCATTCAGTGCTTGCTGAGCTACTTGATAAGAGTCAAAACTCATGCCATTTAAAAGCTGTTGTTTGAGCTGCTCACTTAAAAATAAAGTAAAAATACGAACAAGCTCGGGCTGTTTATTTATTATATCGACTAACGCATTGAAATTATGGCTTTGTTTAAACTCAGTTGCAAATTTATAAAGTGTATCAATATTTTCAAGCTGATTTTGCTGTTGCCACTGCTTCACTTGTAGTGGTTGGCTATAAAATAACGACAACCACGGATAATTAGGCACATCTAGAGAGCTAAGCCATTGTTGAGCTAATTGATTATTAGTTACTTTAACCTCGGTTTTAGCACAACGGCTTAAAATAGTCGCTGGTAACTGCGCCACTTGGCTGGTAGTCAAAATTAAAAACCGGCTATTACTTGGCTCTTCAAGGGTTTTTAATAACGCATTAGCGGCTGCGGTGGTCATTTTTTCGCAGTTTTGAATAATCGCTACTTTATTGCCATTTTGAGCCGCGGACTGGTGCATAAAATCGCTTATGCCGCGAATATCATCAACACCTATGCTTTGCCCTTCTACTTGGGTAATGCGTTTGTCTGGGTGTGTACCCGCTAAGTTTAATGAGCAACTTTTGCATTGCCCACAAGGTCTTAGTACGCTAGTGGGGCTACTTAACTGTGCTTGCGTATTTTGGCATAACAAACTGTTTGCGAGTTGCTCACTTAGTTCAAATTTGCCAACCCCAATGGGCCCACAAAACAGTTGCGCATGATGAAAACGTTGCGCTTTATAGCTTTGAGTTAAGCGTTGCTCTACCTCATTAAGCCACGGCAATGCCATATTATTTTAACCCTGAAAAAAACGTGCGTAGTACATTGGTAATATCACGGTGCACTTTATCGATGCTTTGGTTGGCATCAACTGTTTTTATGCTGTCGTCATCATTTGCAAGCTCAATGTAACGCATACGGGTGCGCTGAAAAAACTCAATGGCTTCTTGCTCAATTCTATCTAGCTCACCACGGCCTTTTGCACGTTCAAGGCCAATAACAGGGTCTATATCTAAGTAAATAGTTAAATCGGGTTTTAAACCTTTTAACACCATAGACGATAACGACGCTAACGTGTTTGCACTAATTCCTCGCCCACCGCCTTGATACGCCTGTGACGATAAATCGTGACGATCAGCCAATACCCACTGGCCTTGTTCAAGCGCTGGGTTGATCACATTATGCATTAGTTGTGAACGCGCGGCATACATAATTAGCAGCTCAGTTTCAAAAGCTATTTCTTCTTGGTGTTCTGCTTTTACTAAAGTACGTAACGATTCAGCCAGTGGTGTTCCACCGGGTTCGCGCACATTGATAAAATCAACATGGTGATGATTTAAAAAGTCTTGGCACAGGGCAATGGCGGTAGATTTACCCGCGCCCTCTAGGCCTTCTATAACTATAAATTTTGGTTTCATAAACACTAATTCTTTTTATTTAAAATATACTGGTTAACCGCCGCATTATGTTGTTTTAATGTGGTTGAAAACTGATGGCTACCATCGCCTTTGGCTACAAAGTAAACATACTCGCTTTTGGGCGGGTTTACCGCCGCTAAAATGGCTTCTTTAGAGGGCATGGCAATGGGTGTGGGCGGTAATCCGTTAATACGATAGGTATTATACGGCGTGTAATTCCTTAGGTCTTTACGTTTGATATCGCCGTCAAAATCTTCGCCTAGTCCATATATTACGGTTGGATCGGTTTGTAAGCGCATATTGGTATTTAAGCGATTAATAAACGCTGAAGCAATTAACGGGCGCTCACTGGCAAGCGCGGTTTCTTTTTCGATTATTGAAGCCATGATCAGTGCTTCATAGGCGGTGTCGTAAGGTAAATCACTTGCCCGTTGCTGCCATGCCTCTAACAGTGTTTGCTGCATTTTTTGCGCAGCACGTTTTAATAAACTACTCGCGCTGTCGTTACTATGATAATGATAGGTATCGGGAAACAACCACCCTTCAAGGTGAGTTTGCTTGCCGATTATTTGCTCGCCAAGCTGTTCGAGTTTTAAATCGTTTTGTAAATGTGGAGCAATTTTTACCGTATTTAATACATCTCTAAGTGCTTGACCTTCAATAATGGTAAAGCTAAAACTAATTTGCTCACCTTGGTTTATTTTTTTTATGTTGTTTATTACGCTATCTGCGCTCAACTCATACAAACCCGCTTTTAAATCGGTCAAGGTTGGGTCGAGTTTAGCTAATATTTGAAACCGCCAGCAATCTTCAAGCCACTGCTGTTGTTGCCATTGGTGACATAACTTATTAAAACCGGTGCCTTTTTCAACTTTAAATTGGGTGTTAGTGGCTACCTTTAATGGCGTTTGAATGGTTGCTTGTAATTGCTGGTAGCCAATCACAGAGCTAAAAAAAGCCAGTAGTAATACTGATAATATAACTTTTAACACTAAGCCTCCTTGGCTAATAACTCGTTTAGTAATGATTGACTATGCGCAATATCAAAACAGTGCTCACCTATACTTTTTACGGGCACAATTTTCATTAAGCTGTTACATAAAAATACGGCGTCTGCTTGGGTAAGGTCATCAACGCTGACAGTTTTAAATTCAACGGTTAATTTATCACATAAAGATTGCAGAAAAACACCTTTAATACCGCATTCATCGAGCCTTGGGCTAAATACTTTATTATTTTTTATTGCAAAAATATTAGCTGCTGAAGTTTCAATTACATTGTTGTTGTAATCAAGCACTAACGCATCATCGCTGTGCTGAGTTTGTAGGGCATTTTTGATCAGTACTTGTTCAAGCCTATTTAAAGTTTTAAGTCCAGCTAAATGAGGTTGAACGGCCAGCTTAATCGGGCTAATAGCTAAGCTAATTCCCGAATCTGTTAAGCTGTTGTAATGATCTGGATAAGGTAAAACACTCACAATAATGTTTAAATTACATTCACTTGGTGGCGCATAGCCTCGCCCGCCCTCGCCTCGTGTTATCACGACTTTAAGGACCGCTTGAGGATGTGATGCTATTAGCTGAGTGATCTGCGACTCTAGTGCATTAAACTCAAGTGCAGGAAAGCCCAAACGCTGCGCACATTCAATTAAACGTGCTTTATGATAAGCCCAATGCTCAACTTGTCCATCAGTAACCATTGCAGTGGTAAAAAAGCCATCGCCATAATTTAAGCCCCTATCACGGGTGCTTATATTACTGGTTTCACTTGCTGTTATTATTGTTTGCATATTTTTTTACACATAAAAAAACCCAGTTAAACAACTGGGTTCTTATTGTCGTTCGTTGTTAAAAAAGATTATACCTTTTTAAACAGTAACGAGCCATTAGTACCACCAAACCCAAATGAGTTACACAAAGCGTAATCAAGTTTAGCGTCACGTGCTGTATGCGGTACGTAATCTAAATCACAGCCTTCGTCTGGATTATCTAAGTTAATCGTTGGCGTCACTTTTTGCTCGGTCAACGATAAAATAGATACTATCGACTCAACAGAGCCCGCCGCTCCAAGTAAGTGACCCATCATAGATTTAGATGAACTTACCATTACATCCTTAGCTGAATCACCAAAAATAGTTTTAACCGCTGACGTTTCTGCTTTGTCGCCCGCATGAGTAGACGTACCATGTGCATTGATGTAGCCAACTTGCTCTGCATTTACTTGCGCATCATTTAATGCGTTTTCCATAGCCAAAGCTGCACCTGCGCCATCTTCTGGTGGTGAGGTCATGTGGTACGCATCACCACTCATACCAAAACCAACAAGTTCTGCATAAATTTTAGCGCCACGTGCTTTCGCGTGTTCGTATTCTTCAACAACCACCACACCGGCACCATCAGAAAGTACAAAACCATCACGGTCTTTATCCCACGGGCGAGACGCTGCTTGTGGATCGTCATTACGCGTTGAAAGCGCACGTGCGGCATTAAAACCACCCATTCCAATTGGTGTACAGGCTTTTTCTGCGCCACCGGCAACCATTGCATCGGCATCGCCGTAGGCAATCATACGAGCGGCATGGCCAATGTTGTGCAGGCCTGTAGTACATGCCGTTACAATTGAAATATTAGGACCACGTAAGCCGTGCATTATCGATAAATGGCCCGAGATCATATTAATAATGGTAGACGGTACATAAAACGGCGATAACTTACGTGGGCCGCTGTTTAATAATTTTATGTGGTTTTCTTCAATGAGGGTTAAGCCACCAATGCCTGAACCCACCGCGACACCTATGCGTGTTGCGTTTTGTTCAGTGACTTCGAGGCCAGAATCTTGAAAAGCTTGAACACCCGCTGCAATGCCATACTGGATAAATAAATCCATTTTTTTAGCATCTTTTGGTGACATGTAAGCCGATGCATCAAAATCATTGATTAAACCAGCGAAGTGAGTACCAAATTTTGATGTATCAAAGTGGGTAATATTTTGAATACCACTTTTAGCATCTAATAAGCCTTGCCAGGTTGATTGAACATCATTGCCTAGCGGCGTCAACATTCCTAAGCCAGTTACGACGACACGACGTTTAGCCACGGTTTGCCTCCAATAAGGAATTATTATTATACCAATTAACTTAGCTCAGTTTATTTCAGCGTTAACGCTGTTGCTAGTTATGTTATTAGTATTGGGGATGATCATACCCAAGCTACCTCAAAGTGCGAGTCTCAAACCAATAATCAACGCTAAGCAATAACAATTTAATTGCTGATGATGAGTGAGAGTTTGGAATTGAATCATGGACTTTGAGGTGGTTTGGATATAAAGATTAAAGGCAGCGAATGCTGCCCTTAATTTGCGATTAATTACTCAGCGTGAGCTGTAACGTAATCGATTGCAGATTGTACTGTAGTGATCTTTTCAGCTTCTTCATCTGGGATCTCAGTGTCGAACTCTTCTTCAAGAGCCATTACTAATTCAACAGTATCAAGAGAGTCTGCACCTAGGTCATCAACGAATGAAGCTTCGTTTTTAACTTCTTCTTCTTTAACACCTAGCTGTTCGATGATAATTTTCTTTACGCGTTCTTGGATATCGCTCATTCTTCTTTCCTTTATTAAAAACGCCAATGCGTTATTTTCAGATTGCGGCGTAGTTTACGTCCGATAATTCTCTGATTCAATCTTTTGACCATAAATAATTTGCTGGTCAAACCTCTTGAGTGTTTATTTTATCTTTTATCGCTTATTTTCACAGCGATTTCAAGTATGTTTAAAGCAAGTTTGCGAAAAATTCAATATTTTTTAGCAAACCCGCATGCAATTTATAGTTTATTTAATTCGCATTGCGAACTTAAACCATGTACATCGCACCATTTACATGCAAAGTTTCACCTGATACATACGCAGCGGCGTCAGATGCTAAATAACATACTGCAGCTGCAATCTCATCTGGCTGACCTAAACGACCCGCAGGTACGTTTGCAAGCGTTGCTGCTTTTTGCTCATCTGTCAAATCATCGGTCATATCTGTTTGAATAAAACCAGGTGCTACCACGTTTACAGTAATACCACGAGAAGCTACTTCACGCGCTAGTGACTTAGAAAAGCCGATAACACCCGCTTTAGCTGCTGCATAGTTGGCTTGACCCGCATTACCCATAGTACCCACTACAGAGCCGATATTGATGATACGGCCGTTCTTTTTCTTCATCATTGGGCGAAGTACGGCCTTAGATAAACGGAAGATAGAACTTAAGTTGGTATCGATAATATCGTCCCACTCATTTTCTTTCATGCGCATTAATAAGTTATCGCGCGTAATACCTGCATTATTTACTAATACATCAATATCACCTAAATCGGCTTTAATTGCCGCTAATGTCGCCTCAATCGATGCAGGATCCGTTACGTTTAACGCATAGCCCTTACCGTTATCACCTAAGTAGTCACTAATTTTAGCCGCACCCGACTCGCTTGTTGCTGTGCCCGCTACTTTTGCGCCTTGCGCTACTAATGTGTTTGCAATAGCTTTACCAATACCACGGCTAGCGCCAGTGATCAGGACAACTTTGCCCTCTAAAGAAAATAAATTACTCATTTTATATACTCTTATTTAGCTGAATCGATTGATGCAAGGTCGTTAACTGAACCACACACCATCGCTTTATCAATACGTTTTGCAAGCCCGGTTAGTACTTTACCAGGGCCAAATTCATAACTTTGCGTTACACCTTGTGCAACCAGTGCTTGAACCGTTTCGGTCCAGCGTACTGGGCTATATAGCTGGCGCACTAATGCCTCTTTAATTGCATCAGCTGAACCTTCTGCTTTTACATCAACATTATTGATTACATCACACTTAGGTGTATTAAATGTTAAAGCGGCTAAATCGGCGGCTAATTTCTCAGCAGCTGGTTTCATTAGTTCACAATGCGACGGTACGCTTACCGATAATGGCAGTGCACGTTTTGCTCCGGCTTCTTTACAAGCAACAGAGGCTCTATCAACTGCATCTTTGTGACCGGCAATAACAACCTGACCAGGCGAGTTATAGTTTACTGGAGAAACCACTTCACCTTGTGCAGATGCTGCACAAGCGGCTTTAATTTCATCGTCGCCTAAACCAATAATTGCGGCCATAGAACCTACACCAGCAGGTACGGCCTCTTGCATGTATAAACCGCGGTTTTCAACCAATTTTACGGCTTCGCTTAAACTGATCACATCGCTACATACTAAAGCTGAGTACTCACCCAGGCTGTGACCTGCCATAACGACGTCAGCATCTGGATTTGCAGCTAACCAATGACGATAAATAGCAACGCTTGCGGTTAATAGTGCAGGCTGAGTACGGTGTGTTTGATTTAGTTTTTCTTCTGGACCGTTAAGTACAAGGTCTGCTAGGTCGTAACCAAGTGCGGTTGAAGCTTCTGCAAATGTAGCTTTTACTATGTCAGAACTCGCTAGTAGCTCTTGTAACATACCCACAGTTTGCGAGCCTTGACCTGGAAAAAGAAGTGCAATTTTTTGTGCCATAATTTGCTCTTATAATTAAACAAAATAAATAATGTGTAACACGGCACGTTAACTGTTATTAAACCGCCGTGTCTTTAGAATGTGTTTTTTCGAAAATAGCAGCTATTTTATCTGGAAGTTGACGTTCTACTTCTTTCACTGCTTCGTCGATTGCGGCATGAAATGCTTTAGCTGAGGCATTTCCATGACTTTTAACAACAATACCGCGCAATCCTACCAGAGAAGCGCCGTTATACTGGTCGGGGTTCACTCTTTTATAGAGTTTTTTTATGATTGGCGCCAACATAAACGCCATACACTTGTAAACGACGTGCTTTTCGAGGGCACGGGTAAACTTTTTCATGATAAGTTTAGCAATGCCTTCACAGGTTTTAAGTGCAACATTACCAACAAAGCCTTCACAGACAATAACATCGGCTTTGCCAGAAAAAATATCGCTGCCTTCACTGTAACCAATATAATTAATCAGCTCGCTTTGTTGCATTAATTGTGCGGCTTGCTTAATTTCTTCATGGCCTTTTATATCTTCAGCACCAATATTTAATAAACTCACTTTAGGGTTATCGCAGCCAAGTGCTTGGCCTGCAACCACAGAGCCCATAATGCCGAACTGATACAGCATTTGCGCATCACAATGCACATTAGCGCCTAAGTCGAGTAAGTAAACGGGATTTTTACGTTCAGTAGGTACAGCAGAGATAAGTGCGGGACGTTTCACCCCTGGAAGCATTTTTAATACGTAATGCGCCATAAAAAATAGCGCTCCTGTATTGCCAGAGCTAACACAGGCTTGCGCTTCACCCGATTTAACTAAATCAAGGGCAACTCGCATGGAGGAATCTTTTTTTGAGCGTACAGCGACAGCGGGTTCGCAGGCATTGGTAACAACATCGTTACAATGGCGAATAATTAATCTGGGATGAGAAAGTGAATCGAGTGATTCTAGTTGTTTAGCTATTACTTGCTCGTTGCCACATAAAATGAGTTTTAAGTTGGCATTAGCATTTACCGCACGAACGGCTGCGGGGATAGATGAACGGGGGCCATAATCGCCCCCCATCATATCTAACGCTATGGTTAGATTAGTCAGCATATAAGCAATCTCTTAGTTAGAAATTACTTGAACGCCTTTGTAGTAACCATCTGCAGTCACATGGTGACGACGATGAGTCTCACCAGATGTTTGGTCTACAGTTAAAGTTGGACCACTGATCGCATCGTGTGAACGGCGCATGCCGCGTCTTGCACGAGACTTTTTGCTTTTTTGTACAGCCATAGTCTTCTCCTAAGAATCTTTCTTAAGTTGTTTCAAAATATCAAATGGATTTGGTTTATCATCTTCCGCCTTTAAAACACCAAAGCTGGCAGGCTCTGCTGTATAACTGCATGAAGCTTCGTTGTGGGTAGGCACTAATGGCACTGCTAAAATAAGTTCGTCTTCGATTAACTCAAATACGTCTATTTCACCATTTTCATCAAGTGCTACTTCGTCGTAGCTTTCTGGAAGATCATCTGACTCTGCATCCAAACCGACTGGCGAATACACAAAGTCTTGATCCAAATCCAACCCTAAATCACCATTACAACGTTGACAAGTGACAGTTACGTGTGTTGACAAATTGCCACTAATCACAACTAAACCTTGCTCATCGTTTTTGCAATGAATTTTTACCGCTATTTCACCTACTTCTTCCTGGATAACCCCTCGTAAACGAGGAAGTTTCTCAAGCGGTACAACGCCGTCATACTTTAAACGATGCTGAGCTGCTTTGCCCGGATGAAGGGTGATGGGAATTTTCACCTTTTGCATAGGGGCTGCATCATATAGATAGTTAGTAAGTTAGTCAAAGTAAAAAACCAATTTTACGTTGTTTTTCACGTGTTTTACTCACGGATCTGATTTATCCTAACTCAATCTGATTTACGCTAGGAAAACATGCCATGAAGCACTCCCTTATATTAGCCTCAAGCTCGCCATTTAGGCAGTCTTTATTACAAAAATTTAATCTGCCGTTTGAAACGTTTTCGCCCGATGTTGACGAAACGCCGCATAAAAACGAAACACCAACCATGCTTGTTAAGCGCCTCAGCGAATTAAAAGCCGCTGCAGCCGTCGATCATTTTGACCAAGGCCTCGCAATTGGCTCCGATCAGGTTGCTGTATTTGATGGTCAAATATTAGGTAAGCCGCACAATAAAGAAAACGCTATCAAGCAATTGAGCTTATTTAGCGGGCAAACAGTCACTTTTTTAACGGGCTTGTGTGTGTTCGATATTCATACTAAGCAATGCAAAACCATTGTTGAGCCATTCAATGTAACCTTTAAAACGTTAACAACGGCGCAAATAAGTGCTTATTGCGATGCAGAGCAACCTTATAACTGTGCAGGAAGTTTTAAAAGTGAAGGCTTGGGTATTTGTTTATTTGAAAGACTCAGTGGTGATGATCCAAACAGCTTAATTGGTTTACCACTGATTAAACTCAGCCAATTATTGGCTGAGTTTGGTGTTGATGTATTAGCAGCGCAAGTGCCTAGCGCAAATTAACTGATTAGCCGAGTAATATATTTTGCAACTGCTGATAGTTGTTAGCGGTTGCAATCGGAGTTAATTCATTAAGTTGCGCAGCGTTGTGCACACCCATGGTTACCCCTATTCTATCCATGCCAGCTGCTTTTGCCATTGCCATATCTATTTGCGTGTCGCCTATCATTAGCGCTTCATCAACATTTATCCCTAGCTCTTCAAGCAATTGATAAAGCATATCGGGAGCGGGTTTTGATTTAGAGTCGTCACTGGTTCGCGTAGCACTAAAAAAGTGACGCAACTGGCTTTCATCTAGAAGGCGTTCCAGCCCTATTCGGCTTTTACCTGTGGCAACCGCCAATATTACGCCTTGATTTTTTAACGCAGTGAGTACCTGTGCAACGTGATCAAACACCGGTGTTGGGGTGGTATCAAGTGCATATTGCTGTTTATACCCTGCAATAAGCGCTTCGTGATGTTCACTGTAGTTAGGAAACAAGGTTGCGATTGCGTTTTCAAGCGATAAACCAATAATATTTTTACTGGCGGTATCGCTTGGCGGCTCAATATTAAGTGATTGGGCACTTTTGCGAATGCAATTAACGATTTTGCTAATTGAATCCATGATGGTGCCATCCCAATCAAAAATCACTAGCTTATATTTTTTAATCGGCGTTAAATTCACGCTTTTGCTGCTCTAAGTTTAACCAAACAGCTTGATAGTGCTTTATCCAGCGGTGCTTCTACTCGCATAGTGGTTTCGTTTTTCGGATGATAGAAGCTTAAATCATGGGCGTGTAAAAATAAGCGGTTTAAACCACGTTTACGCATTGACTCGTCAAACCCTTGGTCGCCGTATTTGTCATCACAGGCAATTGCATGACCTTGGCACTGAGTGTGCACACGAATTTGGTGAGTACGACCAGTTACAGGGGATGCTTGTACTAATGAACAATCGTTATAACGCTCAAGCACTTTAAAACGAGTATGCGACGGTTTACCTTCCGTGTTATCAACACGTACTACGCGCTCACCCGATTTAAGGGTATTTTTACGCAAACCTTCCGTTACATTTTTAGTTTTAGAGTCCCATTGGCCTTCTACCAATGCCCAGTAATTTTTTTCCATGGTTTTTTCGCGTAATTGCTCATGCAAAGCGGTCAGCACTGAGCGACGCTTAGCAATAAGTAAACAACCTGAAGTATCGCGGTCTAACCGATGGACAAGCTCAAGGCTGCGCTCTTCTGGGCGTAAAACACGTAATGCTTCAATAAGCCCATAGCTTAAGCCACTACCGCCATGCACAGCCATACCTGAGGGCTTATTAATAACAATTAGGTATTTATCTTCAAATAATATATCGTCTTCGAGGCGCGTTACTTTATCGAGTTTTGATGGTACAAACTCTTCACGCTCTGACACTCTAATTGGCGGTATACGAATAACGTCGTCTAGCTGCAATTTATAAACAGGCTTAATACGTTTTTTATTTACACGCACCTCACCCTTACGAAGAATTTTGTAAACTGCGCTTTTAGGCACCCCTTTTAAATGGGTAATAAGAAAGTTATCAATACGCTGACCTAAGTGGTCTTCGTTGATAGTGACAAAAGTTACTTGTAAGCCGGTTTTTTCTGACATTGCCTAATCACTGATTTAAGTAAAATAATTTAGTTGCTAACACGGTTATAATAGTGGGATAATCAGCAGCGCAAATATTTAGTATTTGCAAATAACAACGGTGCTTTTTAACACAACAAAACATTCGTGATGCACATTCTGGGTAACCGATCATACAGATCCGAGTTAAGTTTTCCAAAGCTTTTATACATACCCAGTTAACACGTGCGCACAACTAACGGCAATGCGCGTAATATATTGCAGGTTAAGTTTGAACATGAATTGATTTTTAATGTGATAGTAAAAGCAATGAACAGATAATTTGTCTGATAGTGACGGCGTAACAACACGCCGTTCAGAATTCGCTCAAATATTGTAGTAGTACCGTACAGCAGCTTATTTAGAACTAAAAAAATCTAATAAATAAGCGTTCATTAACATCGGTAGCGATTTTTGCTCATAAAATAGATAACGGTAGTTTTAAAAACGAAACTATGGTTTGAACCTAAAGAGCCCTACGCACCTAATATGAATGCATTTAATAAGATTGATATGACAGGCCAACTTCTGGATAAAACGTGTATTGAGCTAAATAGCCGACACATTTGAATCCTTTTAGAATTTAATAGTGTGATAACACCCTATTGTTTGCCGGCATTTAAAATACTGCGTACCAAAATACAGAGCCGTTCCGTTAAAGACCCAGTCGTGAGGCTGCACATTCTAAAAATAGGAACACCTGAACAGGCGAGAAAAACATCGTCATGTCAGCGACATAAACTAGTAGAGTAACATTATGAAACGTATGCTAATCAATGCAACGCAGCAAGAAGAAATGCGCGTAGCACTGGTTGACGGCCAGCGCCTATATGATTTAGATATAGAAAGCCCAGGTCACGAACAGAAAAAAGCCAATATTTATAAAGGCAAAATCACACGCATTGAACCATCTTTAGAAGCAGCATTTGTTGACTACGGTGCTGATCGTCATGGTTTCCTTCCATTAAAAGAAATTGCTCGTACTTACTTCCCGCAAGGTTACACCTTCCATGGTCGTCCGAATATTCGCGACGTGATCAAAGAAGGTCAAGAAGTAATCGTACAAGTTGATAAAGAAGAGCGCGGCCAAAAAGGTGCAGCATTAACTACCTTTATCAGTGTTGCCGGCAGCTACTTAGTGCTTATGCCTAACAACCCTCGTGCTGGCGGTATTTCTCGCCGTATCGAAGGTGATGAGCGTACTGAACTTAAAGAGTCGCTAAGCCGTTTAGAACTACCTAAAGGTATGGGCTTAATTGTACGTACTGCGGGTGTTGGTAAATCGTTTGAAGAACTAAACTACGATTTAAAAGCATTATTAGTCCACTGGGAAGCCATTCAACAAGCGGCAGACAGTGCTAAAGCGCCATTCTTAATTCACCAAGAAAGTAACGTTATTTTCCGCGCTATTCGCGATTATTTACGTCGTGACATTGGCGAAATTTTAATTGATAAACCACGTGTTTTTGAAGAAGCTAAAGCGCACATTGAGCGTTTTCGTCCTGACTTTATGAGCCGCGTTAAGCTTTATCAAGGTGACACACCATTATTTACGCATTACCAAATTGAAAGCCAAATTGAGTCTGCGTTCCAACGTGAAGTGCGTTTACCGTCAGGCGGCTCAATTGTTATTGACCCTACTGAAGCACTTACGTCTATCGATATTAACTCGTCTAAAGCAACAAAAGGCGGTGATATTGAAGAAACAGCACTTAACACCAACCTAGAAGCAGCGGATGAAATTGCACGTCAACTTCGTTTACGTGACTTAGGTGGTTTAATTGTTATCGACTTTATTGATATGACACCTCCACGTCATCAACGTGAAGTAGAAAACCGCTTAAAAGATGCTGCTCGCCCAGACCGTGCCCGTGTACAAATTGGCAAAATTTCGCGCTTTGGTTTACTTGAAATGTCGCGTCAGCGATTACGCCCTTCACTAGGTGAAGCAAGCCAAGGTGTTTGTCCACGTTGTAGTGGTCAAGGTACTATTCGTTCAAACGAGTCAATTGCACTATCAATTTTACGCTTGATTGAAGAAGAAGCAATTAAAGACAACACTGCACAAGTAAACGCACAAGTGCCTGTTGCCGTTGCCGCTTATTTATTAAATGAGCAACGTCGTAGCGTTCACCGCATTGAAAAGCATCATAAATGTGATGTAGTGATTATTCCTAATCAACACATGGAAACACCACATTACGAAGTTATGCGTTTACGTAAAGACGAAACACTTGAAACAGTAAGTTATGAGCAAGTTGTTGCGCCTGAGCCTGAAGCATTTGAAATGTCTAAATCGCCAGCAGCACCTGTACGTGAAGAGCCGAAGCTTAAAGGTGTCGTTATGCCTTCTAGCCCTGCTCCACAAGCAGCAGCAAAAGCTGCGCCAGTAGTAGAAGCAAAAGCTGAAATTGGCCTATTTACTGCACTTGGCAAATGGATTAAGTCGTTATTTGCAAGCGAAAGTGAACAAACAACACAAGAGTCTACAGATAAAAAATCTCAAGAGCGTACCAATAACAACCGTGGTAATGATAATCGTCGTCGTAACAACCAACGTCGTCGCAATAATAACCCACGTAATAAACCACGCAACGAACGTAATACAGAGTCTGAAACTAAAAATGAGTCAGCACCTGTAAGCGATACGCAAGAAAAGAATGAAAACCGCAATAAGCGCCGTCGTAATTCAAATACGCGTAAACGTCCTGAGCATAAAACAGAAGATAAAACGCAAGTAAAAGCAGAGGCAACTCAAAAAGCGGATACTGCGCCTAAACCTGATAAGAATGCTGAGCCAAAAGAGCAAAAGCCTAAGGTACGTCGTCAACGTCGTAATTTACGCAAAAAAGTTCGCGTACAAGACGAAAGTGCTGAGCAAGTTCAAACAATAGAACAAGCTGTTGAGCAACCTGTGGTGAAAGAAGAAAAGCCACAAGTGAAAGAGCAAGCACCTGTTGTTGAAAAGCAAACGCCTGTTGTTGAAAAAGCACCTGCACCTGCTAAAGAACAAGCAGAAGCTGTTGTTGATTCAAACGATAACGCAGTAACACAAGATGAAGAACAAGAGCAAACACGCACTCGTTCACGTCGTTCACCACGTCATCTTCGTGCATCAGGTCAGCGTCGTCGTCGCCCTGAAGGTGAAAACGCGCAAGAAAAGTCTGATGAAGCGCCTGCGTTTGTACCCGTTGCTGATCAAGCTGCAGCTGAATATGAAGCAGAGCTAAAAGCAAAAGCACACAAAACGGCTGTCGATGCCTCTGATGCAGTTGAGCAAAACATTGTTGAAGAAGAATTAGCGAAAACTGAAGAGCCAGTAAAAACTGCAGAGCCAGTAAAAACTGAAGAACCAGTTAAAGCTGAAGAACCAGTTAAAGCTGAAGAACCAGTGAAAGCTGAAGAACCAGTTAAAGCTGAAGAGCCAGTTAAAACTGAAGAACCAGTACAAACTGAAAAACCAGTACAAGCTGAAGAAACAGTACAAGCTGAAGAGCCATTTAAAACTGAAGAACCAGTACAATCTG